>DIFQ01000040.1:0-32158 GCA_002419215.1 Syntrophaceae bacterium UBA5744 | reverse complement strand
GTTCAAATCCTCTCGCCCCGACCATGAAAAAAAGCTCCCCCGGCCCGCCGGGGACGGAGGGGGGTACGAAAACGGATGTCATGACATTCCGTTTTCATTGTATGCACGCGGGCGGTCAGTCGACAGCAACGATTGACCGCCTTCTTTTTAACGGCAATCACTAAAGTGAAGCTCCCCGCCCACAGGGCGGGGCTTCCCGTCAAGGAAAGAACCAAACAGGATCGCGCGCCCTAACCCCGCCCACAGGGCGGGGCCTGCGGGTCGCGCCCCCGGTCATTCATGAAACCGCTGATCCGCAAAGAACTTCCCGTCCCCCCCCACTTTGACCCTGCGAAGGTGGGGGAGGTTTGGCGGGTTCCGTACCTGGAGCGTGCCGCCGAGGCCGAGCTCTGGGCAAAACAGAATCATGTCATGCCCTCGTCTCAGGACTCCTTCCGGGTGAGCCTGCTTCTGGTTGATGTGCAGAATACCTTCTGCATCCCTGGATTCGAGCTTTATGTGGGGGGGCAATCGGGGTGGGGGGCCGTCGAGGACAACCGGCGGCTTTGCGAGTTCATTTACCGAAATCTGGGGGTCATCACCGAAATCAGCCCGACGATGGACACCCATCGCACCGTCCAGATCTTTCACAGCATTTTCCTGGTCAACGACAGCGGGGAACACCCGGCACCGTTCACCCTGGTGTCAGCGGAAGATATCCGGAAGGGAACCTGGCGATTCAACCGGGCGGTTGCCGCGAGCCTGGGCGTCAGCGAGGAGTACGGTCAGCGTTTTCTCGCACACTACACCGAGAGCCTGTCAAGAGGCGGGAAGTACGACCTCACCATCTGGCCCTACCATGCCATGCTCGGCAGCATCGGTCACGCCCTGGTCTCGGCCGTCGAGGAGGCTGTATTTTTCCACACGGTCTGCCGTTTCAGCCAGGCCGACTTCCAGGTGAAGGGCGACAACCCCTTGACGGAAAATTATTCCGTCATCAGCCCGGAAGTTCTGGTCAACGGCGAGGGGAAAACGATCGCAGGGAGGAACCGGGCCTTCGTAAACAAGTTGCTTCAACATGATGCCGTGATCATTGCCGGTCAGGCCAAGAGCCACTGTGTGGCCTGGACGATCGACGATCTCCTGTATCATATGAGTGCCGTCGACGGTCAACTGGCCAGAAAAGTCTACCTGCTCGAGGATTGTACCTCTGCCGTTGTGGTCCCCGGCCTCATCGATTACACCGATCAGGCGGAGGAGTCCTTTCGCCGGTTCGAGGCCGCGGGGATGCATCTCGTGCGTTCCACGGCCCCGATCGACACGTGGCCCGGAATCCGGGACCGGTGAGGATGGCGGGAAGAGGTCGAAAAGAAAGTCCCTGCATGATTTTGAGATGTTGACAATCGGAAAGGCAGCGAATATATAAGAGAACCGTTTTTCAGGGATGCGAGAGTGGCNNTGGAAGACGCACTGGACTTAGGATCCAGCCCGCACTGCGGATAGGGGTTCGACTCCCCTCTCTCGCACCATTTCAACCTACAGGAAAAGGAGTTCGAGCGTGACTAGCGGAACAGGTGCAGCCATCAAGGTCGAAGAGATCAGTCCCGTCAAGAAGAAAATCTCCTTCGAGATTCCCTGGGAGGAGGTGAAGAAGGAACTCGACGCCGCATACCGGACGGTCGGGAAAAAAGCCAGGGTCAAGGGATTCAGGCCCGGCAAGACACCCCGGCACATCCTGGAGACCTACTACAGGCAGGACGCTGAAGGGGAGGCCGTCTCGAACCTGGTCCAGAGATCCTTCGAGGAGGCCATTGAGGCCAACAGTCTTCTGCCCGTTGCAAGGCCGCAGATCGAGCAGAATGGAATCGAGGCGGAAAAGAGCTTCATCTATAGTGCAACGGTGGAACTGGAACCCGTCGTCGATCCCCAGGGGTACACCGGACTCGAGCTTCAGAAGGAAGAAGCCTCCGTGACCGATCAGGACGTGGATGCCAGGCTCGAAGAACTCCGCAACATGTACAGCAGCCTCAAGGACGTGGAAGGGGACCGACCCGTACAGATCGGGGATTTCCTCCTGATCGACTTCGAGGGCAAACACGGAGGAGAAACCCGCAAGGAACTCACCGAAACCGGATTCCGGATCGAAGTGGGCTCGAAGCGGCTTGTGCCCGGCTTCGAGGAAGCCCTGATCGGACTCAGGAAAGGGGAGTCGAAGGAATTCACGGTCAGGTTTCCCGACGATTACCATGTCAAGGAATTTGCAGGAAACGACATCACGTTCAACGTGACGGTTCAGGATGCAAAGATCAAGGTCCTCCCCGATCTCGATGAGAATTTCGTGAAGAATTTCAATAAGTACGAAAATCTCGAGGCTCTCAAGACCGATCTCCGCAAATCGCTCGAGGAGGAAAAGGGCGCCGCCGTGAAGGCGAAGCTGCAGAAGGCCATCCTTGACAAACTTCTCGAGAAAAACCCCTTCGAGGTTCCCGAGGCCTACGTGGAGCGCCAGATCTTCAACATGATGATTGAATATCAGCGGCGCATGGTCATGAACGGCATGGATCCCGACAGCGCAGCCAATGTGGCAGCAAACTTGCACGACCAGTTCCGGGAAGAAGCCACCCGCATGGTCCGGACGGCAATTCTCCTGCAGAGGATCGCCGAGAAGGAATCCCTCGCTGTCTCCGACAAGGACATCGACGACCGGATCCGTGAGACGGCCTCCCGATACGGGCGGGATTTCGAGTCCATGAAGGACTCCTACGAGAAGGATAACCTGATAGATCGCTTGAGAGATCAACTACTTGAAGAAATAACCCTTGCTTTTATAGAGTCCAGGGCTAATATTAAGTAAAACATGCTGCTCCCATGAAGGATAGAACATGCCGCTGATCCCCATAGTCATAGAACAGGATGGAAGAGGCGAGAGGGCCTTTGACATCTATTCCCGGCTCCTGAAAGACCGGATCGTCTTTCTGGGAGTGGGCATCGACGATGACGTGGCGAATCTCGTCATCGCCCAGCTTCTCTACCTGGAATCGGAAGACCCCGACAAGGAGATCCATTTCTACATCAACTCCCCCGGGGGACTCGTAAGCTCGGGGCTTGCCATCTACGACACCATGCAATACATCAAGTCGCCGGTCTCGACCTACTGCATGGGACAGGCAGCCAGCATGGCGGCCATCCTCCTGGCAGCGGGGCAGAAGGGAAAGCGATATGCTCTTCCGCACGCCCGGATCCTGATCCACCAGCCGATGGGAGGGTTCTCGGGCCAGGCAACGGATGTGGAAATCCAGGCGAGGGAAATCCTTCGCCTGAAGCATGAACTCAACGAGATCCTGACGAAGCACACGAATCAGCCGATCGACCGGATCGAGCGTGACACCGACCGCGATTACTACATGTCCGGTGAGCAGGCGGCGGAGTACGGGCTCATCGACACGGTGATCCAGAAGCGGCCCACGGCCGCCAAGAAATAAAGAGGAAACCATGCCAAGAAGACAACGGGAAAACGAGGGCGGTGAAGGCATCCTGTTCTGCTCCTTCTGCGGGAAGACCCAGAACGAGGTCAAGAAACTCGTGGCCGGCCCTTCGGCGTATATCTGCGACGAGTGCATCGAGCTGTGCCGGTGCATCATCCAGGAAGAGGCGGAAGTCCAGAGCATCGACGAGAGCCGCAAGAAGATCCCGGAGCCCAAGGACATCAAGAAGTTCCTGGACTCCTACGTCATCGGCCAGGAACGGCCGAAAAAGATCCTGTCCGTGGCGGTCTACAATCACTACAAGCGGCTCTTTTCCGAGGCGGACCTGGGCGGCGTGGAGCTCCAGAAGAGCAACATCCTGCTCGTCGGGCCCACCGGCTCCGGCAAGACGCTCCTGGCGCGGACCCTGGCCAAGATGCTCAACGTCCCCTTTGCCATCGCCGATGCCACGTCTCTCACCGAGGCGGGCTACGTGGGCGAAGACGTGGAGAACATCATCCTGAGCCTGCTGCAGAATGCCGACTATGACGTGGAGAGGGCATCGAAAGGGATCGTCTACATCGACGAGATCGACAAGATCTCCCGCAAGTCGGGCAGCCCCTCCATCACCCGGGACGTCTCCGGGGAGGGCGTTCAGCAGGCGCTGCTCAAGATCATCGAGGGGACGCTGGCCAACATCCCTCCCAAGGGCGGCCGCAAACACCCCCAGCAGGAATTCATCCAGGTCGACACGACAAACATCCTCTTCATCTGCGGCGGCGCCTTTGTCGGACTCGAGGACATCATCCAGAAACGCATCGGCGCCAGTTCGGTTGGTTTCGGCGCGGATATCAAGGGAAAGAAGGAACGAAAGCTTGGGGAGATCCTGGCCGAGGTGCAGCCCGAGGATCTGCTGAAATACGGCCTCATCCCCGAGTTCATCGGCCGTCTTCCCGTGATCGCAACCCTCGAGGAGCTCGACGAGAACGACCTCATGAGGGTTCTCGTGGAGCCGAAGGATTCCATCAGCAAACAGTACCAGAAGATTCTCGAGCTGGAAAACGTGAAGCTCAAGTTCACCGACGGCGCCCTCAGGGCCGTCTCGAGGCTTGCCGTGAACCGCAAGGCAGGCGCCAGGGGACTTCGGGCGATCCTCGAGAACACCATGCTCGACATCATGTACGATATCCCGTCACGCAGCGACGTGAAGGAAGTCGTGATCAATGAAGACGTCGTCAAGAAGGGCGAGAAGCCCATCCTGCTCTTCGAATCCAAGACGGAGACGGCCTAAAGGAGAACCCATTTCATAATGGCCATGTTCGATTTTACAAAGAAAACCGATTCAAAGATCATCGTGCCCCTGCTGCCCCTGCGGGACGTGGTGGTCTTCCCCTATATGATCGTGCCCCTCTTCGTGGGCAGGGAGAAATCCATCAACGCGCTGGAGTCGGCCATGAAACAGGAAAACGAGATTTTCCTCGTGGCCCAGAAAAGCGCCCAGAAGGACGAACCCGGCGAAGAGGATATCTACCAGATCGGGACCCTGGGGGTCATCATCCAGCTGCTGAGACTTCCCGACGGGACCGTGAAGGCTCTCGTGGAGGGAAAGAAGCGCGCGATGGTGCGCGAATACATCCCGAACCCCGATCACTTCGTCGTCGAAATCGAGGAAGTGCCCGAAACCGGCGCGGAGAGCGCAGGCTCCGTCCAGGCGGTCGGACGCGTTCTCGTGGAGGCATTCAAGAACTACGCGAAGCTTTCGCGCAAGATCCAGCCGGAGCTTGTGGACACGATTGCCGCCATCGACAACGCGGCGAAACTCTCCGACGTGATCGCATCGCACCTCGGCGTCAAGCTGGAAAAAAAACAGGCCCTGCTGGAGATCACCGACGGCGGGGATAGGCTCGAAAAGCTCTACTCCATGATCGTCGGCGAGATCGAAATCCTCGAGCTCGAAGAAAAGATCAAGCGCCGCGTCAAGAAGCAGATGGAGAAGACCCAGAAGGACTACTACCTCAACGAGCAGATGCGCGCCATCCAGAAGGAGATGGGCGAAAAGGACGACTTTTCGAGCGAGATCGAGGAACTCGAGAAGCGCCTGAAAGGCAAGAAGCTCTCCGAGGAGGCCCAGAAGAAGGTCAAGCACGAGATCAAGAAGCTCAAGATGATGTCCCCCATGTCGGCGGAGGCCACCGTCGTGCGCAACTACATCGACTGGCTGCTCGACATGCCCTGGAACGAGAAGACGGAAAACAAGCATACCATGAAGGAGTCCGAGGCCATCCTCGAAGAGGATCATTACGGGCTCAAGAAGGTGAAGGAGCGGATTCTCGAGTACCTGGCCGTGCAGACCCTCGTGAAGAAGAACAAGGGGTCCATCCTCTGCCTCGTGGGGCCCCCCGGCGTCGGCAAGACCTCGGTTGCCAAGTCGATCGCACGGGCCACCAACCGCAAGTTCGTCCGCCTTTCCCTGGGCGGGCTTCGAGACGAGGCGGAAATCCGCGGACATCGCCGGACCTACATCGGGGCGTTGCCCGGAAAGATCGTCCAGCTCATCAAAAAGGCCGGGTCCAACAATCCCGTCCTGTGCCTCGACGAGATCGACAAGCTCAGCTCCGACTTCCGGGGCGACCCCAGCTCGGCGCTCCTCGAGGTGCTGGACCCGGAACAGAACGGCGCCTTCAACGACAACTACCTGGAAGTGGACTACGATCTCTCCGACGTGATGTTCATCACGACGGCAAACGTTCTGCAGACGATCCCCGGTCCGCTTCAGGACCGCATGGAAGTAATCCGGATTGCCGGGTACACGGAACCCGAGAAGCTCAACATTGCGAAGCGGTTCCTCGTGAAGAAAGAAGTCGAGGCCAACGGGCTTGTGGACAAGAACATCCTGTTCACCGACGGGGCGATCCTGGAGATCATCCGCAAGTACACGCGCGAGGCGGGCGTCCGTAACCTCGAGCGCGAAATCGCCTCCATCTGCCGGAAAGTGGCCCGCGAGATCGTGACCAATGGACAGAAAAAGCAGATCCGAATCAACGGGAAATCCATTGAAAAATACCTCGGCATCGCGAAATTCCGTTTCGGCGAGTCCGAGGGGAAGGATTCCGTGGGGCTCACCCAGGGGTTGGCGTGGACCGAGGTGGGCGGCGAGTTGCTGACCATCGAGGCAACGATACTCCCCGGCACTGGAAAGACGATCCTGACGGGCAAGCTGGGGGATGTCATGCAGGAGTCCGCCCAGGCGGCCCTCACGATTGTCCGCTCGAAGGCCGACGCCCTGGGAATCGACAAGAACTTCTACAAGGACACCGATATCCACATCCACGTGCCCGAAGGCGCCATCCCGAAGGACGGACCGTCGGCAGGGATCGCCATGGTCACCTCCATTGCATCAGCCTTCACGAAACGGCCGGTCCGGGGCAATCTGGCCATGACCGGTGAGATCACGCTCCGGGGCAGGGTGCTCCCCATCGGCGGGCTCAAGGAAAAACTCCTGGCTGCTCACCGCGGCGGGATCAAGACGGTCATTATCCCCAAGGAGAACGAGAAGGATCTCGTCGATATCCCGTCGAACGTCATCAAGGATCTGGAGCTCAAGCTCGTGGAACGCATCGACGAGGTGCTCGAGACAGCCTTTGCCCCGGTACCGGGACAGGACCTTCCCCTGGAGATGAACGAGGAGATCCACCCGATCGAGAAACCGGTGGAAACGGAACGCCGCATCCACGCCTGAAAGGGCCCAAAGGGCACAATATCACCGCGAAAACGTGATATTCGCCCTTGACAACGGAGAGGGTGTTATCGTACATTAGCGACCCGACTAAACGGGCGGATAGCTCAGTCGGGAGAGCGCCACGCTTACACCGTGGATGTCACAGGTTCAAGTCCTGTTCCGCCTACCATAAGGAATCATTGCGGGGTCGTAGTTAAGCTTGGTTATAACGCCGGCCTGTCACGTCGGAGGGCGTGGGTTCAAATCCCATCGGCCCCGCCAGAAAACGAAGGGGGCTGACCGGAAACGGTCAGCCCCTCTTTCTTTTTGCGCAGAGATTCAACGCGTCCCCATCTTGTCATGGGTTTGAATACATTCGCGGAGGGGAATATGAACAGAATACAGAAGACAGCTGCGACAAGGACACGGTTTGCGGGTTGGGCAATCCTCGGGCTCATCCTGATCGTCATGGTTCACTCCGGTTGCACGAAGACACAACAGGTTCTCGTCCGGGAGCCCGCTTCTCCGACCCCCGGCCTGGAAGGCCGGTGGGATCTCGTCAGTTACGGCCCCATGGCTTCGGAAACGAAAGTTCTCGCGGATACGCAGGTCTTCATCTCCTTCACGAATGACGGGAAGATCAGCGGCTCCGGCGGCTGCAATCGGTATTTCGGGGGCTGGGGGTTCCTCGAGGGTACGAAGGATGCCATCCGAATCTGGCGGACCGGGTCGACGAAAATGGCCTGCCAGGAGCCCGTCATGACCCAGGAATACGGTTATCTGGAAGAACTGAGCCGTGCGTCCGCGTTTGCGATCGAGGGCAGGGAGTTGCGGCTCTATTACAATGAAGGACGCGGGGTTTTGCGGTTTGCCAGAGGGGTCAACCCTTAGGGGAAGAAGCGGAGAAGGTGAGAGGGTAAGAAGGTTGGACAATCTGAGGCATGCCGCACCCTCTGTTCTTCTCCAAGCTTCTCAGCTTCACAGCTTCCCAACTTCCTTTTTGTCGGCGATCGACTTGACGTAGATAACCTTGTCGTCGCCGGGGGAGTAGAATTCACGAAGTGTGGCCTCGGCCAGGTATCCGCATCGCTCGTAGAAGCGCCTCGTTTTGCGATACATTTCCTTCGAAGAGGTTTCGATGTAGATTTTCCGGCCTCCCAGCTCTCCGATAGCCGTCTCGGAGCGTTCCAGGAGGATCTTCCCGATGCCCGTGCCCTGCGCTTCCTTCCGAACGGCGATCCAGTAAAGATCATAGCTGTGCAGGGTCAGGGGAACCGGGCCATAGCAGCAATATCCCAGCACCCGGCCCTCCCTTTCTGCAAAGATGAAGTGGTACCCGCCGGCGAGCCCCGCCCGGAGGCGTTCCTCCAGGAGTTCCACGGCGATGCTGATTTCATCGGGTCGAAAGAGCCCCGTCGATGAAACGATGTCTCGAATGACCTCACCGTCTTCACGCCGGACCTCGGTCCGAAGAGTCATGGGCGTGCGGGATGCCGGCCTGGATTGTCTATCTGCCATGGCGGTTCAATCCGTCCTGAATGCGTCTTCCACGATCCTGCCGATCACCTCATCGTACCGGAGGCCCGCTTGCTGGGTTGCGGCCGTAAATCCGCTGTCCGGCGAAAGGCAGGGGTTCGAGTTGATTTCCAGGATCCAGGGATTGCCGTTGCAATCCACCCGGTAATCGACGCGGGCGTACCCCCTGAGCCCGAAGAGATGCCAGCAGCGCAGGGCCATTCTCTTCAAGGTACGAAGCAACAACCGGTCTTCCGGCCCGAATCCGAACCGCCGCGGCGTGTGATGGTACTCATAGGCAGTCTCGTCCCACTTGGCCCTGTACCCGACGATGCGGATTCGCTCATCCCCGTACCCGATGAACTCGATTTCCGCCGGGGGGAGAACTTCGGGTCCATCCTTGCCGGCCAGAACGGACAGGTTGAACTCACGCCCGTCGATGTAGCGCTCCGCGAAGGCATCCGCGCCCAGTTCCCCGAGACGGCGGCGGATTTCATCCCGAAGTTCCTCCATTGTGCGCGGGGAAACCACCGAACCCTCTTCGAGACCGACGGAGGCATGCTCCCATACCGACTTGATGATGAAAGGGGACCCTGCGGGAAACGGTCCTCTCCAGGAGGAGTCCCTCAGGCTGGCCCAGCCCGGTGTGCCGAGACGATGGGCGTGGAGGAGTTTCTTTGCGGCAAGCTTGTTGGAGCTGAGGAAGGTGGCCTCCGTGCCGGCCCCCGTGTAGGGTATCTGCAAGGAATCCAGCAGCGCAGGAGCCAGGTGGATGAGGCGTCCCTGTCCGCCCACGGTCTCGACGAGGTTGAACACCAGATCGCACGCCGTTTCCCGCAGCCGCCGTTCCGCGTTGTCGAGATCGAGGCCCAACGCCATGGGCAGCGCTTCATGGCCGAGTCTCTTCAACGCTCCCGAAACGGCTTCGACTTGCGTCAGGACGTCCTGCTCATCGGCTGAGGCGCAGGAACCGACGTCACTGTGAAGAATGATCACCCTCATCGAATTCTCAACGTCCGGATCGGATCCTTTCCTCGGCAGACGACATGATCATCCCGAGAAGATCCCGATAGGAAACGCCTGCCAGGGCGGACAGGATGGGAAGATCGGAATGGGTCGGATGAAGGCCCGCCAGGGGATTGACCTCCAGGAAATGGGGGACCCCGGAGGCATCTGCCCGGATGTCGAGCCGCCCCCCGTCCCTGCACTCGAGCCCGCGCCAGGCAGCCAGGGCCACCGCCGATACCCGCTCGGCTTCTTCGCCCGTGACGAGCGTGTAATCCACGAACTGTTCGCAGTATTCCTTGTTGACGAGAGAGTAGACGCCCTTTTCGGCGCTTTCCCGCAGGAGGACTTCCATGACGGCGACCACTCGCGCCTTGCGGCCCGTCCCGACGATACCCACGGTGAATTCCCTGCCGGCAAGGTAGGTCTCCACGAGAACCGGCTGGGCGAAGGTCTCGAGGAGAACCCGGCACCGGACTTCGAGCTCGCCCCGGTCGCGGACGATCGATTTCGCGTCGATCCCCTTTCCGGTCCCTTCCGAGATGGGCTTTACGAACAGCGGGAAGGGAAGGCGGACATCGGCGAGGTCGCCGGGCTCCTCCACGACGGCAAAATCGGGTGTGGGGATGCCCAGGTCGCGTATGACCCGTTTGGCCATGGCCTTGTGAAGGGTGAGCGAGAGAACCAGGGGATCGGAGAAGACGTAGGGGATGTCGTAGGCCTCGAGCAGGCAGGGAACCTGGGATTCCCGACCGTACCCTTTCAGGCCCTCGGCGATGTTGAAAACCAGATCCCATCTCTCGCCGGCGACGAGGCGTTTCGCAAGGGCCCGGACGTGGCCGATCCGTTCGGTCCGGTATCCCAGGGAGCCGAGCGTCTCCTCGATGGCGTCGATCGTGGCGGGCTGGTCGAACTCTGCGGTCTGTTCCTCCGTGTATCCTTCCTCGAGATAGTCCGTCCGAAGGTCATACGTCATCCCGACCCTTGTCATGGGGCTCTCCGTCAACTTTGAAATTTAGAACCCCGCCGTTTTGGGGCGGCGGGGCTCTTCGGTGGTTCTATCCGATCGCAAGGGCCGAATCAGACCCTGCCTTCGAACTCGGCAGTCACGGCCGGGTCGGGGTACTGGAAGGTGCGTCCCTGATAATTCCTGAGCAGGATGTGGTGCTCATCGTGGCCGACGACATAACCGGGCAGAAGCGGGATTTTCCCTCCGCCTCCAGGGGCATCGATGACATAGGTCGGCACGGCGTACCCTGTCGTGTGTCCCCGCAGGCCTTCAATGATCTCCAGCCCCCTGGAAACGGGCGTCCGGAAATGGGACGAACCGGTGATCGGGTCGCACTGGTAGAGGTAATAGGGACGCACGCGATTCATGACGAGATCGTGGACCAGGCGTTTCATCGTCGCCACGTTGTCGTTCACTCCGGCAAGCAGCACCGTCTGGCTCCCGAGCGGGATGCCGGCGTCGGCCAGGCGGTTGCAGGCCTGACTGACCTCGAAGGTCAACTCGTCGGGGTGGGAGAAGTGAATACTCATCCAGAGCGGATGGTGACGCTTCAACACGTGGCAGAGGCTCGAAGTGATCCTCTGCGGCAATACGACGGGCACCTTCGTCCCGATGCGGATCAGTTCGACGTGCGGAATGGCCCTGAGCCGCGATAGCAGCCAGTCCAGAGCTTCGTCGGGCAGCGTCAGCGGATCCCCGCCGGAAAGCAGGATGTCACGCACCGTCGGCGTGCTCTCGATATACGCAATCGCACGTTCCCATCTCTCGCGGTCTGCGTGGATCTCTTCGTGCCTGCCGACCATCCGCGAGCGCGTGCAATAGCGGCAGTGCGTGGAGCAGAACCCCGTGACGAGAAAGAGCACCCTGTCGGGGTATCGGTGAACAAGACCCGGCACCGGCGTGTCATGGTCCTCTCCGAGTGGATCGTCCGATTCGTCCCCGGAGCGCTCGAACTCCGTCGTCACCGGAACCACCATTCTTCTCATCGGCTGATCGGAATCCATGGGATCCAGCAGGCTCGCATAGTAGGGCGTGATGTTGAGCGGGATGGTGCCCCCCCGTGCATGGATCGCCGTTTCTTCTTCGATCGAGAGCCACAGCATGCGCGAGAGCATCTCGACGCCGGTGATCCGGTTGCGGACCTGCCAGCGCCAGTCATTCCACTCCGCCGCAGTAGCCTCGGGAAAGAATTGCTTTCGGAACGACTGGGAGCGGGGGCTGGGCTTGCAGGAGGAAGCCCCCCGGGAAGGCATGATGAAAACGCGACTGGGTTTCCCTGTCGTGGCTGGCGCCACGGGGGAAGAGGGGAGAGTGTTTTGAATTAGCTCATCCAGAGCTAAACCGGTCATGCCGGTTTGCTGACCTGGAGGCTCCGCCTCCTGGCTCAGACAGACGTTTTCTTCCATCCGTTGTCCTCCTGACGTATGTTCTTGACGATGAACTGTTCTCTGTCGCGCTTTCAATAGAATTCCCGTAGTCGGAGTCGCTTCACCGTTTTTTCATCGTCGGTCTGCCTGAAAAACGGCCCCCATAAAGAGGTTTCACTTGTTTCCTTTGTAAGGCAGAAATATTTTTTGTCAAGCGTTTTCTGCAAAATTTGCGCACTTTTCGAAAAAAAATTTCAATGAAATTACGCGGACATCAATTCGCTGTGCAAGATGCTTGCCACGACGATGTTTCAAGCCACCCCCCTCACGGATTCGTTATTTTTTCAGGCGATCCGCCGCAGCATGCCTTGAAACTCTTTCTTGGCGCATGTTTCAAGGCACCCCGTTTGACATGCTCCTGCGGGCCCGATCGGGCCAACGGGCTTGCCTTTTCGTCCCTCATCATATAGATTAGCGAAGAAAATTTGACAGACGAGGAAAAACGTTCCCATGATCATCACAGACGGCACAGAATTCTGCCAGGTCTGCAGGAAGAAACATTCCATCGTACTCTGCGACGGCTGCTCGATCCATCTCTGCGCCGACTGTCGCCGCTGGGACCTCTGGGGCTACGGTTGCGGGCACGTCGACACCAAGGCCTTCTGCAGCTCCTGCTACGAAAATCCATCCGTGAATCCCTACGGAGGGAACCACGGGGAGCAATGAAGTACGAAGGGGACATCATCCGGCCTCCCAGCGAGGCAACCAGCCTGTTATTGCAGGTCACTGTCGGCTGCTCGCACAACCGGTGCACCTTCTGCCCGAGCTTCAAGGACAAGCGGTTCCGCATCAAGAGCCTCGAGGAGATCGTCGAGGATCTGGAGTATGCATCCCGGCGGATCCGCCAGGTCGACAGGCTCTTCCTCTGCGACGGCGATGCCCTCATCGTCCCTCAGAAGCGCCTGCTCGAAATCCTCGAAGCCGTCCGAAAGCATCTGCCCGGTGTTGGCCGCATCGGAACCTACGGCAACGCGAAGAGCATCCTGCGAAAATCCGTCGAGGAGCTTCGCGAACTGAGGGAGCACGGTCTCGGCATTGTCTACCTGGGGATCGAGACGGGAAACGAGGAGCTTCTCCGCAAGATCCGCAAGGGAGCTACCTACGATCAGATCGTCGAGGCGGGCAGAAGGGTGAAAGAGGCCGGGATCGCCCTTTCCGCAACGGTCCTTCTCGGCATCGGCGGCATCGAGAAAAGCACGGAGCATGCCCGGGATACGGCCCGCATCCTCACGGACGTAGACCCCGACTTCGCCGGCGTGCTGACCGTCATGATCGTCCCGGGCACTCCGCTCGATGAAGAACGGAAAGCCGGGACCTTCGTGCTCCCGGGAACCTTTGATCTGCTCAAGGAACTGAGCCTTATCGTGTCGGGCGCCCGTTTCAGCAACTGCTTCTTCACAGCCAATCACGCCTCCAACTACCTGCCTCTCCGGGCCCGGATGCCCCGGGACCGGGAAAAGGTTGCCCGCCTCATCGACGAAGTCGTCCTGCGCAGCGACGCCTCGATGTTGAGACCCGAATCTCTGCGAGGCCTTTGAATGAGCCGTTTCACCCTGTTCAGCGATGCCCTGGCGCGTCTGAAATCCTTCTTCGTCAGCGGGAAGGAGCGGGAGCAATCTCGTCTCGAGGAGGAGATCCAGTCCATCATCGACGAGGGCGAAGAGAAGGGGCTGATCGACGAGAAATCGGGCGAGATGATCCAGAGCATCCTGGAGTTTCGCGACACGGTGGCCCGCGAGGTGATGATCCCCCGCACGGACATCGTCGCCATCCCGAGCGATGCCCCCATCGGAGAAATCATCGACCAGGTAACCCGGCACGGGTACACCCGGTTGCCCGTCTACGACGGAAGCGTGGACAACATCATCGGCATCCTCAACGTCAAGGACCTCCTGCGTCTCTGGTCGATGCCCGTCGGGGAGGCTGATCTCAAGCCGCTTCTCCGCAAGCCCTACTTCATCCCCGAAACGAAGAGCATCCACCTGCTGCTCCACGAACTCAAGGATGAGCGTCAGCACATGGCCATCGTCATCGACGAGTACGGGGGAACGGCAGGCCTGGTCACCCTGGAGGACCTCATCGAGGAGATCGTCGGCGAGATCAGGGACGAGAACGAAGCCGATGAAACGGACTTTACGGATCTTCCCGACGGCTACACGCTCGTGGACAGCCGGGTCGAGATCGAAAAGCTCGAAGCGCGCTTCGGGATCGCCATTCCGGAAGGGAAATACGAGACCCTGGCGGGGTTCATCCTGCACCTGATCCGTAAAATCCCCCTGACGGGGGATGTCATCCGCCATGACGGACTGGAGATGGTCATCGCCTCGGCGGACGAGCGAAGCATCAAGAAGGTCAAAATCCGAAAGACGGGGGAGGCAACGCCATCAACGCTCTAAAGACACCAGCACCGCGGCCGACGGCCGCGGGCAGGGCTGGGCTGGACGTGAAAACGGCGGGCCTGGCCCTTCTGTCCGGAATCCTCCTCGTGCTCTCCTTTCCCAAGTTCGGTCACTGGGCCGTCGCCTGGGTGGCCCTGATCCCGCTCCTGTACAGCCTGAGACACCTCAGCTTCACGTCGGCACTGCTCGCGGGGCTCCTCGCCGGTTTCGTTCAGCACGTGGGCCTGCTGTACTGGGTGACCCACGTCGTCGTCCATTACGGCAAACTGCCCATGGTGATGGGTGTACCCGTCATGATGATGCTGGCTCTTTACCTGAGTCTCTACACAGGGCTCTTCGCAGGCGGGACCGTCTTCTTCCGGCACCGAGGAATCCCCGCCGTCGTGTCCGCCCCTCTGCTCTGGACGGTCCTCGAATATGCCAAGTCGATGCTCTTTACGGGATTTCCCTGGGAGAACCTGGCCCATTCGCAATCCCTGAATCTGCCCGTCATCCAGGTGGCGGACCTTACGGGCAGCTACGGGGTGAGTTTTCTCATCGTGCTCGTCAACGGGGCCCTCTGCGCTTTCATCGTCACGGGCGACGCGGTGCGCCGGAAGGCCTTGACCGGAGCCGTGGTCGCGGTCCTGCTCGTTGCCGCGACCGTGGGCTACGGCCTCTGGCGCATCGGGGACATCACCGCGCGCTTCGAAGCGGCTCCCCGCCAGACGGTGGCCCTCATCCAGGGAAACATCGACCAGAGCATCAAATGGGACCCCGCATTCCAGTTGGAGACGCTGAGGATCTATCGGGATCTTTCCCTGCAAGCCGCAACAGAGCACCCGCAACTCCTCATCTGGCCCGAGACCGCCACCCCGTTCATGTTCCAGAACCGCGACGAGCTTCACGAGGCCGTTGTCGGTGTGGCACGGAGCACCAGCACATGGCTGCTCTTCGGCTCCCCGAGCTATGCCCGCCACGAGGGGGAACTCCGCTTTCAGAACAGCGCCTTCGTCCTTTCGCCCGGCGGTGAGATCGTCGGCAAGTACAGCAAGGTCCATCTGGTTCCCTATGGGGAATATGTGCCGCTCAGACCGCTTTTCCCCTTCATCGAGAAACTCACCGTCGGCGTGGGCGACTTTTTGGCCGGGACGGGATTCGAGCCGGTCCTGGTTGCCGGCAGGCCGGTGGGCTTCCTTATCTGCTACGAGGGGATCTTTCCCGAGATCGGGCGCGCTTGGGGCCGCGCCGGTGCAACCCTCCTCGTGAACGTCACGAACGACGCCTGGTTTGGCATGACATCTGCACCTTTTCAACATTTGTCCATGACGGTTTTCAGGGCCGTGGAAAACAGGCTTTACGTGGTGAGGGCAGCCAACACAGGGGTGAGCGCCATCATCGATGCAACGGGTCGGATCACGGCCCGGACGGATCTGTTCGTCCGGACCTTTCTGACGGGTCCCGTGAAGGTCCATCGGGAAGAGACATTCTACACGAAATACGGCGATCTCTTCGTCTTCTTCTGCATGATCGCCCTGCTTGTGATACTCTACAAACCGGGAGGAGGAAGGCCATGGTCGAAGAAATTCAGGAAAAAATGACGGACATCAAAAAACGGGTGGAAACCCTGCGAGGTTGTCTTTGACATCGACGGACTGAGGCAGCGCCTAGCTGAACTCGAAAAGGAGACGGCCAAGGCGACACTCTGGGACGAGCCGGAGCGTGCGAAGGACGTTTTGAGAGAGAAGAACAAGCTCGAGTCGACCCTCCAGACCTGGTCGGGGATCGATCGGGAGTTGAAGGACCTCGATGTCCTGTTCGAACTCGCCCGGGAAGCGGAAGACGAACAGACCCTCGAAGAGGTCCGGGGAAGCCTCGACCGCCTCGCAACGACCGTGAGGGGCGAGGAAATCCGCCGCATGCTGGGAAAGGATGAGGACCGTCTGAACGCCATCCTCACCATCCATGCCGGCGCCGGCGGCACGGAGGCCCAGGACTGGGCGGAAATCCTGCTGCGCATGTATCTGCGGTGGGCGGAAAAAAGGAACTTTCGGACACAGATTCTTGATTTCCAGCCCGGCGAGGAGGCCGGGGTCAAGAGCGCGACCGTCGAGATGGAAGGCGACTACGCCTTCGGTTACGCACGGGCCGAATCCGGGATTCACCGCCTCGTCCGGATCTCGCCCTTCGATGCCGCCGCAAGGCGGCACACCTCCTTTGCGTCCGTCTTTGTCTATCCGGAAGTGGGAGACGAGATCGTCATCGACATCGACGAAAAAGACCTGAAGATCGACACCTACCGGTCCTCCGGAAAAGGCGGGCAGCATGTAAACAAGACCGATTCGGCCGTCCGGATCACCCATTTGCCCACGAACATCGTCGTGCAGTGCCAGAATGAGCGCTCTCAGCACAAGAACAAGGCCATGGCCATGAAGGTGCTCCGCTCAAGGCTCTACGAGATGAAACTCCAGGAGCAGAGCGCCAAGATGGACGAGCTTCACAAGACAAAAAAGGACATTGCCTGGGGCAGCCAGATCCGATCCTATGTGCTCCACCCCTACAAGATGATCAAGGACCACCGGACCAATCTCGAAGTGGGCAACACCCAGAAGGTCCTCGACGGGGATCTCGACGAGTTTATCGAGGCCTACCTGATCAGCGCCGCGCAGCCGGCTTCGTGAAAGATGACCCGGAAATTGCATGCCATTCAGCTGCAGGGTCGACAGGGAATTCCCCGTTGACAGTTCGAAAGAATCTCTGTTAGTAAGCAGGGTGATCCTGCACCGGCAGGGCTTCAGCCACGAAAGGAAGAGTGAATGCCGACATTAAAGTGGGGCTGCTGCCTCATCGCCCTCCTTATCCTGTGCGCCTGCTCGACAGCGACGCAGATTTCCAGCGATCCCCAGGGGAAAATCGCCTCTGCAGACAGCCCGGATAAGCGATCGGCGAAGAAGATTTCGAAAAACGGCAAGGTCAACGGGCCGACCTCGTCGCTTGCGCGAAACGCCGACGGGAAGACCGCGGAGAAGGCCCCGGGACTCGGCGTGGGGTTCTCGGGCACGGATCCTTCCATAAAGCCCGAGGACTGCCCTCCCGGTCAGGACCCCAGGGTGCCCGGCACGGGACAGACCGTCAAGGCGGCAGGGAACAACGGCCAGGAAAACGGCGACTCTCTGATCGAGGAAGAAGTCGAAGAGATCGTGGAACTTCTCCGGCTTGCCCAGGCCTACCGGGACAAGGGCGACATGGATAATGCGATCAAGTCCCTGGACAAGGCCTATGAAATCCTCCTGGCCGAAGAGGAGGAAAGCACCACGGTTGTCCGTCAGAAAGACGACCTGAGGCTCCTGATCGCCCGGAAGATACTTGACATCTACACCGGAAAACGGGCATCGACGATCGGCAGGCAGAGTGAGATCCCCCTCATCATGAACGCCGATGTGGAAAAGGAGATCAGGAGCTTCCAGACGATCGAGCGGAACTTCTTCGAGCGTTCCTACGAACGGGCAGGGTATTACCTTCCCATCATGAAGCAGCAGCTCAGACAGGCGGGTCTCCCCGAGGAGCTCGCCTGGCTTCCCCTCGTGGAAAGCGGGTTCCAGGTCCATGCCCTCTCCAGGGCCAGGGCCCTCGGACCGTGGCAGTTCATCCCGTCGACGGGGTACAAGTACGGGCTCAACCGGGATCTCTACATCGACGAGCGCATGAACGTCGAGAAGTCGACTCAGGCCGCCATCGCCTACCTGACCGATCTTCACGGGCTCTTCGGCGACTGGCTCACTGCGCTGGCTGCCTACAACTGCGGGGAAGGGCGTGTCCTCAAGGTCATCTCCCGGCAGCAGATCAACTACCTCGATCACTTCTGGGATCTCTATCAGACTCTTCCCTACGAGACGGCCCGTTACGTGCCGCGTTTCCTGGCCACGCTGCATATCGTCAAGAACCCGAAGAAATTCGGGATGAACCTTCCCGAACCCTATGCCAAGCCCATCGCCTACGAGACGGTCAAGACCCACAAATCCATGAAGCTCTTCGACATCGCCTGCCAGATGGGTATTTCGACGGACACGCTTGTCATGCTCAACCCCGAGCTGCGGCACCAGATCACGCCCGATCGTCCCTATGAGCTCAAAATCCCCCAGGGGCTGGGGCAGCAGTACGCGCAGGTCGCCGACCAGATCAAGGAGTCTCGGCCGCCCGCGCCGCCGGAGCGCGAACGCAAGACGAAGGTCGTCAAGTACAAGGTGAAGCGCGGCGATTCGCTCTCCTCGATATCGAGGAAATTCGGGACCTCGCCGAAGGTCATTCTCTCGGCCAACGGGCTGAAGAGCGAACGCCAGGTGAAGGAAGGAAGAATCCTCAAGATCCCCGCAAAGCAACGCGAGGCGCCATCCCAGGTGGCATCGGGCAAGAAGGGAAAAAGCAAGAAAAAGGCCGCGGCGGAGCCGGCCGTGATCAAGTACACGGTCAAAAAGGGGGAGACCCTGACCCAGATCGCCAAGCGCTACAACACGAGCACCACAGAGATCAGGAAGATGAACAGCATGTCGGGGAATCAGCTCAAGAGCGGCCAAGTCCTGAAGATCAGGAACCCGAACGCGGAAACGGGGGGTTGATCCGGAAAGGCTAGAGTCTGAAGTCCAGCCGGTAGCCCCGGATCTCGAAGAAAACGGCTTCCTGTACCGCGAACAGAATGCGAGCCCTGGCGGTCCCTGAGGGTCCCTCGTGGTTGTAGCCTGCAAGATGAAGGATGCCGTGCAGGATGAGATAGAGGATGGCATCCTCGATGGCAATTCCCGCCGCCCTCGCTTCCCGTGCCGCCGTCTCCACGGAGACGACCACATCCCCCAGCACGCCGGGATTGACGTCGCCGAAGTCTCCCTCGGCGAGAGAAAAGGCGATCACGTTCGTCGGCCTGTCCCGGCGGAGATAATCCCGGTTGATCTTCCGGATCCCCTCGTCGTCTACAAAAAGCAGACTCACCTCCCGCCCCGGGATCCCGAGCAGCGCCAGGATCTTCCGGACATCCCGGCGCAGCGCGGCACGGTCCAGCTTCACCCGCTTCTGCCTGCTGTCGATCCGAATCGCCCCCGCCTTTTTTGTTTTCGCTCCTGATTTCATGGATGCATCAACCCCTGTACCCTTGTCCCTGAATCATTCTTCCCTGCCGTTTGTCTTCTTGCGGCTCAGGTGATTGTAGGCCTTGATGATTTCCGAGACGAGCGGGTGCCTCACCACGTCGATTTCGGTGAAATAGACAAACTGGATCCCCTCGGTGCTTCCCAGGATTTGTTCCACCTCGACGAGCCCTGAAACCTTGCCGGCGGGAAGGTCAATCTGGGTCACATCGCCCGTGACGACGGCCTTGGCGCCCCAGCCGAGCCTGGTGACGAACATCTTCATCTGCTCCGATGTCGTGTTCTGCGCCTCGTCCAGGATGATAAAGGAATCATTCAGCGTCCTGCCGCGCATGAAGGCCAGCGGCGCCACCTCGATAATCCCCTTTTCCATCAGGGCCTGGACCTTGTCGAAGTCCATCATGTCATAGAGCGCGTCGTAGACGGGCCGCAGATAGGGGTTCACCTTCTCCACGAGATCCCCGGGCAGAAACCCCAGCCGCTCACCGGCCTCGACGGCGGGCCTCGTGAGGACGATCCGGTTCACCCGGCGGTCCATGAGGTACGAGACGGCCATGGCCATGGCCAGGTAGGTCTTCCCGGTGCCCGCAGGGCCGACGCCGAAGACCATGTCGTGCTTCCGGATGGCGTCGATGTATTGCTTCTGGGCAATGCTCTTGGGCGTGATGACCCTCTTCTTCGACGAGATGTAAACCTTGTCGAGGAAGATGTCCTCGATCCGCACGGAGCGGTTCTCCGAGAGGATACGATGGGCAAAGCCGATGTCCGTGGAGTAGACGGGGAATCCCTTCTGGATCAACCGATAGATCTGACCGAGGAGATTTTCCACGAGTTCGACGGAGGGGCTTTCTCCGCAGAGTGTGACCTGATCCCCGCGGGCCGCTATCCGGATCCCTTCCAATTTCTCAATGAGCCGTAGATTCTTGTCCCCATCCCCGACAAGGGTCTTGTAGGCGTTCTGGTCCGGGAACGTGATTTGCTTGGTGGTCTCGTCCTTCAACGGATGCTACCTCGTGAGGGCTGTGCTTTCGACGTGTTCCATCCTGCTTCCGCATCTCCAACGAGAAGGTAAGAAGGTTAGAGGGTAAGAGGGTTGGGAAAGCTCAGGGCCAGGCAACGACCACCGCTCCATCCAACCTTCTTACCTTCTTACCCTCTCAACCTCTTCATTTCTGCAGAAAGAGGTGAGCATAAACCTTGGCGTTGCCCACCATGTTTTCGATCAGGCAGTACTCGTTGGGCTGATGGGCCATGTGGCAGTATCGCGACCAGACGGCAGCCGGGTAGTCGTGCTTCCGGAAAACGGCGGCCACGGTGCCCCCTCCAACCCCTTTCGGCTGTGCATGGACCCCGTAGACATCCCGGATCGCTTCTTCCAGGGCCAGAACCACCGGCGCGTCGTGAGCCGTGGGCGCAGGGGCATCGGTCTTCTGCACCGGCGTGAGGTCGATCGAAACGTCGAATTTCTTCTCGATCTCGTCGGCCATCCCGCGGATCGTCGTCAGCACCCGGTCGACGGGGTAGACCGGCAGAATCCTGCAGTCCACGTAGAAAACGGCTTCTCCCGGGATCGTGTTCACGTTCGGGACGTTGGCTTCTTTTTTCGTGGGTTCGAAGGTGCTTTCGGGAGGTTCATAGAGCGGGTCCCGAACGCCGTATATCCCGGCCAGGTCGTCGAGACGGACCACGAGATGAGCCGCAGCTCGAAAGGCGTTGCGGCCCAGGGCCGGGCGGCTGGCGTGGCACTGCTTGCCCGAAACCTGGATCCGTAGCCACAGCACGCTTTTCTCCGCCACCTCGATCATCGACCCCTCCTCGTTGCCCGCGTCGGGCACAACGATGAGGTCCGTCTTCCGGAACCACTCGCGGCGCTTCTCCAGAATGTAATCCAGCCCGTAGATGCTTCCCGTTTCCTCGTCGGCGGCCAGCAGGATGCCGATGGAGGACTCCGGCGCGATCCCCTCGTCCAGAAAGGCCTTCGCGGCGAAGAGGGACGCCACAAGGTCCTGCTGGTTGTCCTCGGTGCCCCGACCATAAATCTTGCCGTCCCTCACGTAGCCTTCGTAGGGATCCTTCTCCCAGAGTCTCATCTCCCCCGGGGGCACGATGTCCGTGTGCGTCATGACCCACACCGTCCGGTCCGGGTTCCTCCCCGGGATCCGGGCGAGGAGATTCGGTCTCAGGCCGGCGGAGACCCGTCCGTCGGGTGCATCGCATCCCTCCGCCCCGCGAAACCCCATGTCGCGCAGTGTGCCGACAAGAAACTTCGCCTTCTCCATCTCGCCATCACCCCCGTTTTCCGGCGCCAGGGCCGGAATGGCCGTGAGGGCAATCTGCAGGCGAACCATGTCGGGTTCATAGCTTTCGATCCTCTTAACGATCCGCTGGAAGGTTGCGTAGTCGATCATGATGTGCCTTACTTCACCGTCTTCACTTCGCCGAACGATTTCAGGGGTTCATCGAATTTACTCTGGTCCCCGAGCACAAAGATCGTCCTCTTGTCCCGGTCGAGATATTTTTCCGCCGCCTTCATGACATCCTCCCGGCTCACCGCATCGATCTTTGCAGGGTATTCCGTGAGGAACTTCGTCGGTAGGCCCTGGAACTCGAGGATCATATGCTGGAAGGCGATCATGTGGGACGACGTGAAGGAAAAGATATAGCTGTTCACGATGGAGCGTTTCGCCAGGTGGAGGTCCTGCGCCGGGAACCTCGATTCCCGCGCATCCTTCAGGATCCCTTCCATCAGGGAGAGGACCTGGCCCGTGGACTCCGATTTCGTCATGGCGTAGGCCCCGAAGGAGCCATAGCCCTGACGGCCTTCATAGAAACTCCCTGCGCTGTACGCGAGCCCCCGGTTGCTCCGGATCTCCTGAAAGATCCGGGAACGGAACCCGCCGCTGCCCAGGATGTAATCCAGAACCGTAAAGGGATAAAAATCGGGCGACTCCTTTCCCGGGCCGATGGTTCCGATGATCACCGTCGACTGGGGGACCTTCTTCTCGTAGTAGTAGAGGGGGGAGTTCTCCTGCGGCCTCGGCAGCGGCGCCGTCCCGAAGTCTCCCTCGTCGTCCCAATCGTCGAAATGGCGGCTGATCAGCTCGAGGGCCTCCTGTTTCGACAAGTCGCCGGTGACGGCAACCCGCAGGTTTCGGGGGAAGAAGTGGGCCTTGTGGAAGGCCACCAAATCCTCCCGCTCCATGTTCTCGATCGACGCGATCTCGGGCAGGCGCCCCCGCGGGTTGCCTGCATAGATCGCCCGCCTGTATTCCCGAAAGGCAAGCCGCTGGGGCTTGTCGAAGACCCGCCGGAGTTCCTCGATCTTGAGATTCCTTTCCTGTTCGAGCTTCGCTTCGTCGAAGGCGGGATGGCGGATGATTTCGGCAAAGATTGTAAAGGCCCGGGCCAGGTCCTTTTTCAGGACGGAAAGACTTCCCGTCCCGTACTCCATGCCGAGGGAAATCGAAACCCTGGCCGCCAGGGACTCCAGATCCTCGTCGATCTTGTCCCCGCCGAGTTTCCCGGCGCCGCCTGTCCTCATCACATCGCCCGTCATCTCGGCAAGCCCCTCCTTCCCGGAAGGCTCGAAGACGGAGCCGGCGCCCACGACAAAGGAGATGTTGACCTGGGGCAGTTCCCGGTCCTCCAGGAAGTATACGGTCAGCCCGTTTTCGAGGACGACCCGCTCCGGCTTCGGCGGAGAAAATTTGATCTCCTCGTAGTTGAGCCTGTCCGGGTCAGGCCAGGACGAAGGCTTGGGCGTTTCCGCCGGTTCGGCCAGGCCGAGTCCGGTTGAAATCAGCAGGATGGCAAGGCTGAGGGCGAGGGTTCTTTTCACGGTTTCTCCTTCTTGACCAGGACGGCCACGGTCCGGTTCTCCTCGATAAGGTATTTCTTTGCCGCCGCCATGATGTCCTTTGGCGTGACCTTTTCGATCATTTCGACGTATCGCGTCATGTACCGGTAATCTCCGGTGATGATCTCGTAGTAGGACAGCCGGCTCGCCAGGCCGGAATTGGAGCTGAGATCACGGATGAACTCCGCTCGAAGCTGATTGATGATTTTCTCGAGTTCCTGCTTTTTCACCGGTTCCTTCTTGAGCCTCTCGATCTCCCCGTATATGGCCTGTTCCAGTTCCTCCGCCGTGTGGGGGTGCCGGGGTGTTCCTGTGACCATGAAGAGATTGGGATAGCGGGCAGCCGGCATCCCGTTGGCGGCGCTCACCTCTTCGGCAATCTGCCTGCCCTGGACGATGGATCGGTGGAGGCGGGAGGTACGGCCCTTCGAAAGGAGGGCCTCGATGACATCGAACACGTAGTCTTCGAACGAGGGCAGGGTCGGCTTGTGCCAACCGATGGCGAGATACGGGTTTGCATCGGCGACGAGTTCCGTCCGTTTCTCCCCGTTCTGCACCGGCTCCTCGGTCACATGATGACCCGCGAGTTTGTGTGAGGGGACGGGGCCGAAATATTTTTTCACCATCTCCAGCGTCTTTGCCGTGTTGATGTCTCCCACGATGGCGATGACCGTGTTGTTCGGCGAATGGTATTGCTTGAAGAAGGCCTCCAGGTAATCCGGAGTCAGAAAGGAGATATCCGACGGCCACCCGATGATCGGCCGCCGGTAGGGGCTTGCGGTGAAGGCCGTGGCCAGGAACAGCTCCATCAGCTTGCGGGAGGGAACCGACTCATAGGTCTGTCGGCGCTCCTCGATCACGACATCCCGCTCCGTGTAGAACTCCCGCAGGACAGGGTTCGTCATCCGGTCGGCCTCGATGCGGGCCCAGAGCTCGACCCGGTTCGCCGGCAGGCTGACCTTGTAGGTCGTCACATCCTGGCCTGTCGATGCATTGAGGTCCGCGGCCCCGTTTTCCGAGTAGAGCCGATCGATCTCGTTTTCGATAACCCACTCCTTGGCTTCGCTCTGAAGCTCCTTCAGCTCCGCCACCCGTCTCTTGACCTCGGCTTCGTCGGCACGGGCTCCCTTCATCCGCTCGCGGTCGAGGGCCGTACCCGCCTCGCGGATTTTTTTCAGGACCCGCTGCTCTTCCTTGAAGTTCTTTGTCCCGATGGTCGTCGTGCCCTTGAAGAGCATGTGCTCCAGAAGGTGTGCGGCGCCCGTCTTGCCCTCACCGTCGTCGGCAGCACCCACAAGGTGGCGGATGTAGAGGGATACGGTGGGGCTGGTGTGCCGTTCCACCAGCAGGACACGCAGGCCGTTCTCCAGGGTGACCCGCTGAACTCGATCCTCCAGGTTATAGGCATGGAGCGCGGTGGGGCATACGGTGAACAGGGCCGCCACCACCAGAAGGAGGGTGACGCATCGGAAGGAAAGGGCCTTTGGGCCCTTACTCGATTGATTCATGACGGTCTGTTTTCTCCTTGCAGGTTCTCCAGAGGCGAAAGGCCGCAAAAAGGACGCCGATGCCGCTGACGAGAATAATGAAATTGGATGAAAAAAAGAGCATGATGAATTCCAGGGGATTTTTCAGGCTGTAGGCGGAAAGCAGGAGGGTGATCCCCCAGAACAGAAAGAATAGAGAAAGGATGCCGATCAGGATGTTTCTAACGCACAGGATAACCATCATACGTTTTTGCGCCGGGTCTGCGGATTGTCCACTACCCCCTGCAGGGGCCGGATGAATGTTCGAGCCATTATGACGAAGCAGTCGGGAAAATTCAATCTTTTTCAATGGAATCACTCTGCAGGCAGGCCAAGGCGCGCGCGGAGTTTCAGGGCCTGGACGTCCGTCAGCGTAATGTCGGGATTCAAGCAGGGCAACAGGGAGTTGTTTTGGAACAGGGGCTCGTTGCCGATGTCATAACGGGCGTGTCGGAGCGCCTCGTCCCACAGGGCGGTGCCTGGAATCGGCGAGAATTCGGCAAGAATCGGCCTTGCCCCGGCCCGGCGCACCAGGTCGATGCCCTCCTCGACTTCCCGTGCTTCCTGTCCCGGAAGGCCGCAGAGCAGATAGATTCCGATGTCGTCCTGCCCGTACCCCGCCTCGCGAAGGTACGCAACGGCCTGGCGCAGCTCTTCTGTCGTTACCTTGCCCCCGGTTGTCGCCTGTCTTGCCGCTGAGGCGGACTCGAAGCCGAAACGGATCGTCCGGAAGCCTGCCTTGAACAGAAGCGGCGCCACGCGGGGGGTGATCTCCCGGAGGTGCATGCCGTTGGGGCAGTGAAAGGTGCAACCCATATCCCGTCGAATAATCTCCCCGAGCATCGGGACGGCCCTTTCCGACGAGTTCACAAGCAGGGCGTCATCGTAGAAGGCAAAATGTCGCACGCCGCGGCTCCGAAGCCAATGTTCGATCTCGTCGACAACCCGGAAGGGATCCCTCGTCCTGAATCGACGGCTGAGCAGGGATGAAGCGCAGTAGGTGCAACGATAGGGACATCCCCGGGATGTCAGGATGGGAACCGATTCCAGCCGGCCGAAAAGTTCCAGGGCGGGGTAGGGATAGCTGTCGAGATCGCCTGAGTCGCAGGGGATCTCGACCCTGCCGCCGACCAGATCCCCGAGAACGGGGGGCAGGGCAACCTCTCCGTCGCCGGCAATCACGACATCGGCCCCCGAAAAGGACCTGGCATGACCCGTACAGAGGGTCGCATAGTTGCCCCCCAGGAGGATCGTTACACCGGGCCAGGCTGCCCGGACTTCCGCGATGGCCTCGAAGACCCCGGGGTACCAGTAGGTCATCATGGAGCCGACCAGGACCAGGTCGGGCCTCCCGGCTGCCTTCAGGTCCCGACGGAAGAGGGCCGGCGACATCCCGTATCTACGGTACCGCCTGCGGATCGGCCGGAGCGCTTCCGGCGTCGGGATCCGCTCGCTGGGGAATTTGCCGCAGCCCCATTCCTTGCGCTTGAGGGCGGCCGGCGGAATGCCCCCGGCAGAGTCGAGGCAATCGATGACGCGCACACTGAACCCGCCTGCACGCAGCAGGGATGCCAGGTACAGAAGCCCCAGCGGCCTCACCCAGAAGTCGTAGGCGGCAACGTCGTGAATCCACGGGTTAATCAGAAGAATCGTCCTCGGGGTCATCAAACCCATCCCTGCCTGGTCTGGCAATGAGAAGGCTGCACTATATCAGGAGTCAAGAAAGACGACAAGAAGGGCCCCTTTTTGCCAGAAAAGGCTTGATGGGACAGAGGAACCTTGCTAACATGCCGCAACGACCGACAGGGGGTCCCGAACGGTCGAAGCCTTCCGTCATGCGGACTTATGAAAGCCGTCATCCAGAGAGTCGACAGTGCATCGGTCAGCGTCGACGGGAATGAGGTATCCCGCATCGGCGGGGGTCTCCTCGTCCTGCTCGGGGTCGAGAAGGGCGACAGCGAGAAGGACGCCGATTATCTCCTGGAAAAGATCATCCACCTGCGCATCTTCGAGGACGGCGAGGGAAAGATGAACCTTTCCCTCCTCGACATTTCGGGCGAACTCCTCGTGGTGTCGCAGTTTACCCTGCTGGCGGATTGCCGCAAGGGAAGGCGTCCATCTTTTACGGACGCGGCGGAACCGGCTGCGGCCACAAGGCTTTATGAATACATGCTGGTCAAAGCGAAAGAAAAGGTGTCCAAGGTCGGGCAGGGACAGTTCCAGGCCATGATGAAAGTGGGACTCGTCAACAACGGGCCGGTCACGATCCTTTTGGACAGCCGAAGATGAGCGATAGGGAACCCATGAAGATCAGGGCGGAAGATCTCCCTCCCAGCTTCATCCGGATCGACAGGGATGGGACGTGGCACTACAAGGGCAACGAGATGTTCCGCAAGGACATCGTGAAGCTCTTTTACCAGAATCTCAAACGCGACGAATCGGGGAAGTACTACATCGAACTCGAGAATGACCTGGCATCCCTGGAAGTCGAGGACACGGCCTATGTCGTCACTGCGGTCTACAAGTTCGGAACCCGCGGCGAAGGCAACGAGCGCATCTCCGTTCTGTTGAACGACGAGACGCTCGAGGAGCTCGACTGCGCAAGTCTCCGGATCGGGGATCAAAACATTCTTTACTGCACCGTCAAGGCAGACGGACATGACGCCCGGTTCCTGCGTTCGAGTTATTACCAGATCGCGGAATTTTTCGACTATGACGAAGCCGGGGATTCCTATTTCCTGCCCCTGAACGGCGCGCGATACCCCATCAAGGATCGCGGTGGCCAATGACCCCGCGGCAGCGACGTGACGGAGTTCCCTTGAATGAATAGAAACGGATTCCGGAGGAGCCCATGATGGACCAGGAAATCAAAATGGCCTTGACCTTTGACGATCTGCTGCTCGTCCCGGCCGAGTCCACGATCCTGCCCAAGGACGTGGACACGAGGACGAAGCTCACGAACAGCATCACGATGAACATTCCCATCGTCAGCGCCGCCATGGACACCGTGACGGAGTCCCAGACGGCCATCTGCATGGCCCGCGAGGGCGGAATCGGCATCATCCACCGCAACATGAGCGTCGAGAGGCAGACCCTCGAGGTGGACAAGGTGAAAAAATCGGAGAGCGGCATGATCGTGGACCCCATCACGATCGACCCGGAGCAGAAGGTGAAAGATGCCCTCGAGCTCATGAGCCGCTACAAGATATCGGGGGTTCCCGTCGTGAAGGGTCGCAGGCTCGTGGGGATCCTGACGAACCGGGACCTGCGGTTCGAGACCAACCTCGAGCAGCGCGTTTCCAGCGTGATGACGAAAGACAAGCTCGTGACGGTGTCCCAGAACATCAGCCTCGAGGATTCGAAAAAGCTCCTGCACAAGCACCGGATCGAAAAGCTGCTCGTCGTCGATGACGACTTCAGCCTGAAGGGACTCATCACCATCAAGGACATCGAGAAGATCCAGAAATACCCCAATGCCTGCAAAGACCAGCTCGGACGGCTCAGGGTCGGCGGCGCCGTGGGGATCACCGACCGGGAAGCCCGCGTCCAGGCCCTCTTGAACGCCGGCTGTGACGTGATCTGCATCGACACCTCCCACGGACACTCCAAGGGCGTGCTGGATGCCGTCCGTGACACGAAAAAGAATTTCCCCGCCTGCGAGGTCATCGCCGGGAATGTGGCCACCTTCGAGGGGGCCGAGGCCCTCATCAAGGCAGGCGTCGATGCCGTCAAGATCGGCGTGGGGCCCGGTTCCATCTGCACGACCCGGATCGTCGCCGGGATCGGCGTGCCACAGATGACGGCCATCATGGAGTGCTCCCGGGCCTCGGTCCAATACGGCATTCCCCTCATCGCCGACGGGGGGATCAAGTATTCCGGCGACATCACCAAGGCCCTGGGGGCCGGAGCCCACTGCGTGATGATCGGCGGTCTCTTTGCCGGCACCGAGGAGAGCCCCGGAGAGACGGTGCTCTTCCAGGGCCGAAGCTACAAAGTCTACCGCGGCATGGGTTCCCTCGAGGCGATGAAAGAAGGCAGCCGGGACCGCTACATGCAGGATGACATTGAAAGTTCCCTGAAGCTCGTGCCGGAAGGTATCGAGGGCAGGGTGCCCTTTCGCGGCTCCCTCTCGAACAGCATCTACCAGATCATGGGAGGCGTGAAGGCTGGAATGGGTTACGTGGGCTGTCGAAGCATCGAGGAGATGCGACAGAAGGCCCGCTTCGTCCGGATCACGCCTTCGGGACTCCGTGAAAGCCATGTCCACGATGTGATCATCACGAAGGAGGCCCCGAACTACCGGATCGACTGAGTGCTTTCCGTCCACTTCTCCAGGCATGATCAAGAGGCGGGGTTTACCGGATCGGAACCCCGCTTTTTTGTTGCTCAATGATTGATTTTCTTTTCGCGGGTGGTGTATGATCAGTATGGCCAGCCGGCGACCAATTTGTAAATATATTCAACCAATTCAACAGGTTAACCACCCATGAAGCATGTCGATTTCGTGCACCTCCACCTCCACACACAGTACAGCCTCCTGGACGGCACCATCCGCCTGGCCGACTTGTTCAAGAAGGCACGGGATTTCAAGATGCCAGCCGTGGCCATCACCGACCACGGCAACATGTACGGGGCCGTTGATTTCTACCAGCAGGCCTACAAGGCGGGGATCAAGCCCATCATCGGCTGCGAGCTCTACGTGGCGCCGAAGAGCCGGTTCGACAGGGCCTCTGAGGGGCCTGGGGAGTCGGCGCGTCACCTCATCGTCCTGGTGAAGAATCTGCAGGGTTACCGGAACCTGATCAAGCTCACCTCGACGGGATTTCTGGAAGGCTTCTACTACCGCCCGAGGATCGACAAGGAGTTTCTGGCGAAACACAGCGAGGGGCTTATCGCCACGAGCGCGTGCCTGCACGGCGAGGTGGCCGACTGGATCCTCAAGGGGGATCTCGAAAAAGCAAAGGCTTCGGCCAGACAGTATCGTGACATCTTCGGGGAAGGGAATTTCTACCTCGAGATGATGGAGAACGGGATTCCCGAACAGTCGCAGGTCAATGAAAAGCTCATGGAGATCTCGAAGGAATTGTCCATCCCGCTGGTCGCCACCAACGACTGTCACTACCTCGAGCGGGCCGACTCCGAGGCCCACGAGGTGCTCCTGTGCATCCAGACTGGCAAGACCATGGACGACGCCGGGCGCATGCGGTTCACCACGGATGCCTTCTATCTCAAGTCTCCCGATGAAATGAAGGGGCTCTTCTCCTATTGCCCGGAAGCCATCGAGAACACCGTGGCCATCGCCGAGAAGTGCAATCTGAAGCTGGACTTCAACCAGGTCTTCCTGCCGCACTTCGAAATCGGCCAGGGTCGCTCGCTGGACGAGCACCTGCGGGAAATGGCCAAGGCCGGCCTCGAGAAGCTCCTGCCGAAGATCCTCCAGGGGAAAGACCCCGCACTTCAGCAGAAATACGAGAAACGCCTCGAGCGGGAACTCGACATCATCAAGTCCATGGGGTTTGCAGGCTATTTTCTCATCGTCTCCGATTTCATCAACTACGCCAAGAGCCGCAACATCCCCGTCGGTCCCGGCCGCGGCTCCGCGGCGGGCAGTCTCGCGGCCTATGCCATCGGGATCACAGAGATCGACCCGATCCGCTACGGCCTGTTCTTCGAGCGTTTCCTGAACCCGGACCGCAAGAGCATGCCGGACATCGACACCGACTTCTGCATGGAGGGCCGCGACGAGGTCATCCGGTACGTCTCCGAGAAATACGGCACCGACCGCGTGGCCCAGATCATCACCTTCGGGAAGATGCAGGCCAAGGCCGTCATCCGCGACGTGGGACGCGCCCTGAACATGCCCTACGGCGAGGTGGACCGGATCGCCAAGCTTGTCCCCAACGTCCTGAACATCACTCTGGACGACGCCATCAAGCAGGAACCCCGGCTTCAGGAGGAGCAGAAGAAGAACGAAAAGGTCCGCAGGCTGCTTGTCCTGTCACGGTCCCTCGAAGGCCTCAACCGCCATTCCTCGACCCATGCTGCCGGGGTGGTTATCTCCGACAAGCCGCTCGTCGAGAGGGTTCCCCTGTGCAAGAGCCCCAATGACGACATCGTGACGCAGTTTTCCATGAACGATCTCTCGGCCGCGGGGCTCACGAAATTCGACTTCCTCGGTCTCAAGACGCTCACGGTCATTCGCGATGCCTTGAAATTCATCGAGGAGGGAAGGGGTATCCGAATCGACATCTCCGATATCCCCCTGGACGACCGAAAGACCTTCCAGCTGCTGGACAAGGGCGAAACGGACGGCGTGTTCCAGCTGGAAAGCCGCGGAATGAAAGAGATCCTCGTCGGGATGAAACCCGACTGCTTCGAGGATATCATCGCGCTGATCGCCCTGTACCGGCCGGGCCCCCTGAAAAGCGGGATGGTCCAGGAATTCATCTCACGCAAACAGGGCAAGACGAAGAGCACCTACGAGGTTCCCACGCTCGAGCCCATCCTGAAGGAAACCTACGGGGTCATTCTGTACCAGGAACAGGTCATGCAGATCGCAAGCGCCCTGGCGAGCTACACCATGGGCGAGGCCGACACCTTCCGCAAGGCCATGAGCAAGAAAAACTCCTCGGAAATGGAGAAGGAAAAGCCCAAGTTTCTCGCAGGGGCCCTCAAGAACAGGATCCCCGAGGCAAAGGCCCGGAAGATCTTCGACCAGATGGAGACCTTTGCAGGCTATGGGTTCAACAAGTCCCACAGCGCGGCCTATGCGATGATATCCTACCAGACGGGTTACCTGAAGGCGCATTACCCGGTGGAATTCATGGCGGCGCTGCTGACCAGCGAAAAAGGGAACCGCGACAAGGTCATCAAGCACATCAGCGTCTGCAAGGACATGGGAATCAACGTTCTGCCCCCGGACATCAACCAGTCGGTTCTCGACTTCAGCGTTGACGGGGGAAACATCCGTTTCGGGCTTGCCGCAGTGAAAAATGTCGGTGAGAACGCAATAGAATCCATCATCGAATCGAGGGATCGTGACGGATCATTCAAGTCATTTCTCGATTTCTGCTCCCGTGTGGACCTCCGTAAAATCAACAAACGGGTCGTGGAGAGTCTGATCAAATGCGGTGCTTTTGATTC
>DIFQ01000064.1 GCA_002419215.1 Syntrophaceae bacterium UBA5744 | reverse complement strand
AGCGCCCGGCACGGCCGCCGGTGCGGGGGCCTGCTGCTGGCCCGGCTGAGCCTGTGTCTGGGTCTGCGCCTGCTCCTGTTTGGCCGTCTCCAGGTTTTTTGCGAAAAAATACTGGTAGACGAAGACGACGAGGAACGACAGGAGAATCGCCAGAAATGTCCTTATGTTCATGCTCATGGAATGCCTCCTGGGGCGCACTTACCGGACCGGATCGTAGCCGCCGGGGTGAAAAGGGTGACATCGGATCAGCCGCCGGATCCCGAGAAAGACCCCCCGGGTCGGTCCGTACTGGCGGATCGCCGTCAGGGTGTACTCGGAGCAGGTCGGGGTGAAACGGCAACAGCGCGGCAGGATGGGGGAGATCAAAATCTGATAGGCTCGGATCAGAGCGATCAACAGTGTCTGTAAAATGGACCTCAACATGTTCAGGCTTTCATTCGTCCCGCGAGGACCTTCTCCAGTTCATTGCAGAGGTCCCGATATTTCATGAACGAGAAGTCTTTCCTTGCGACAATCAGGATATCCTGCGAGGCGGGAAGCCTGTTCTTGTTCAATCGGAAGAACTCTCTCAGGAGCCGCTTCATCCGGTTGCGCCTTACGGCTGCTTTCCCCACCTTTTTGCCGACGACGAGACCGAGGCGCCGCATGCCCGAGGTGTTTGTGCTGAGGATGACTGTCAGGTACTCCGAATGAATCCGCTTGCCCGATTGGAAAAGGGCCGAAAATTCGCTGCGCCTGCGGAGACGCTCGTTCTTCTTGAGCGTGTACCTGCCTTCGGGGGCTGGGGATTTTCCTGCGGCTGGGTTCACCCTTCCACTCTTCCCTTACCCGGCTCAGACGGTCAGTCTCTTTCTCCCCTTTGCACGCCTTCTGCTCAGGACCAGCCGCCCACCCTTGGTGGCCATCCTGGAGCGAAATCCGTGGGCCCGCTTGCGCTTGAGATTCGTAATGGTCTTGAGTGTCTTTTTCATAACTTGACGATCCTGTTGAGTTAAATGCTAAAGGAGAATCTTTAACCATTATTATAAATGTTTGTCAAGGCTTAATTAAATGGGCGTTCGCGGCTTGCATCGGGCCGTCCCGTCCATTATAGTAAAGACATTGGTGGGTTAGCAGCCTCTGCCTGCGGCAGACAGCAAACGGCCGGGAGCGCAGGGTACAACCGGGGCAAGGGAACCTATTTACGTGTCAGATCATCACACTCCGAAAAGCACCGTCGGCGGCTACATCGACCGGCGGCCCTTCCGGCTCGTCTCCGACTTCGAACCCCGGGGCGACCAGCCCCAGGCCATCGAGAAACTGGCCCGGGGGGTTGAAAAGGGTCATCCGCACCAGGTCCTCCTCGGGATCACGGGCTCGGGGAAGACCTTCACGGTGGCCAACGTCATCCAGGCCGTGCAGCGGCCCGCCCTGGTCATCGCCCACAACAAGACCCTGGCGGCGCAGCTCTACCAGGAGTTCAAGACGCTCTTCCCGGAGAATGCCGTCGAGTACTTCGTGAGTTACTACGACTACTACCAGCCCGAAGCCTACATCCCGACGACGGACACCTACATCGAGAAGGACTCTGCAATCAACGAGGAGATCGACAAGATGCGCCACTCGGCCACGCGCTCGGTTCTGTCGCGCAACGACGTGATCATCGTGGCCAGCGTATCCTGCATCTACGGCATCGGCGCCCCCGAGACCTACCTCGGCATGGCGCTTACCGTCGAGGAGGGGATGGAGATCCCCCGGGACACGATGTTGAGGCGTCTCGTGGACATCCAGTACGAGAGAAACGATATCGACTTTCACCGCGGCGCCTTCCGGGTCAGGGGGGACGTGGTGGAGATCTACCCGGCCTATGAGGAAGAGCAGGCCATCCGCATCGAGTTCCTCGGCGATACCATCGAGTCGATCTCCGTCGTGGACCCCCTCCGGGGGAAGAAACTGGGGCGGCTCTGGAAAACGGACATCTACCCCGGCAGCCATTACGTCACGACGAGGGACACGGTGAAGTCGGCCCTCGTCTCCATCCGGGAGGAGCTGGGCGAGCGGCTTCGCGTCCTTCAGTCGCAGGGGAAGCTCCTCGAGGCCCAGCGGCTCGAGCAGCGCACCCGCTTCGACCTGGAAATGCTCGAAGAGATGGGCTACTGCCAGGGGATCGAAAACTACTCGCGCCACCTCACGGGGCGCAAACCCGGCGAGCCGCCGCCGACCCTCATGGAGTACCTGCCTGAAAATGCACTCGTCATCCTTGACGAGAGCCACGTCACGGTCCCGCAGATCGTGGGCATGTTCCGGGGAGACCGCTCCCGGAAGTCAACCCTCGTGGAGTACGGGTTCCGGCTCCCTTCCGCCCTCGACAACCGGCCGCTCATGTTCGAGGAGTATGAGCGCTTCGACCGGCAGCGCCTCTACATCTCGGCAACACCGGCCGAATACGAGATCACGAAAGCGAGGGGGCGCGTGGTGGAGCAGATCGTCCGGCCCACGGGACTCATGGACCCCGAGATCATCGTCAAGCCCGTCACGTACCAGGTGGACGACCTGCTGGGCGAGATCCGCAAGCGCGCCGGGAAGGGCGAGCGGGTTCTCGTGACGACCCTCACGAAGCGCATGGCCGAGAACCTCACCGAGTACTACGAGAGCCTGGGTGTGCGGGTGAAGTACCTGCACTCGGACGTGCACACCCTGGAGCGGGTGGTCATCATCCGGGACCTGCGGCTGGGCAAATTCGATGTCCTCGTCGGAGTCAATCTCCTGAGGGAAGGGCTCGACATCCCCGAGGTGTCGCTGGTGGCCATCCTCGACGCCGACAAGGAGGGGTTCCTGCGCTCGGAGCGCTCCCTCATCCAGACGAGCGGCAGGGCGGCGCGAAACGTGGCGGGCCAGGTCATCATGTATGCCGACCGGATCACGGACTCCATGCGGGCCTGTATCGACGAGACTCAGCGCCGGCGTGCGATCCAGCACCGTTTCAACGAGGAGCACGGGATCACCCCGGAGACGATCCGCAAGTCCATCGACAACGTGCTGGCCTCCGTCTACGAGGCCGACTACGTCAGCGTGCCCGTCATGGAGCAGAAAGTCGACTACGTCTCGCTCAGCGAGGTTCCCGGCCTCATCGTGAAGCTGCGGGCGGAGATGAAGGCGGCGGCGCGGGACTACGATTTCGAGCATGCGGCCGAGCTTCGCGACCGGATCCGCAAACTCACCGAGCTGGAGATCGGCTTCGGCGGCGAGACTTCGGACGACGAAGCCGATCCGGGCGACAGGCAGGTGAGAAGCGCGAAACGCAACGTTAAGCGACGTGAAGGTAAGAGGGTAAGAAGGTAAGAGGGCAAGAGACGCGGCTCGACAGCCGCCGTCCTGTTTTTTCCCGAAGCCCGAGACCCGGGGATGGCAACCATGGATGCGGAACAGCCCAACAAAAAACGTACGGACATAACAGAGGTGCTTGACCAGAAGGTCAAGGCCATTCCCCCCAGAACCGGCGTCTACCTCATGAAGGACGAGAAGGGCGCCGTCATCTACGTCGGGAAGGCGAAGAACCTCCGGAGCCGCATCCGCAGCTATTTCCAGGGTACCGACACCCGCGCGATGGTGCCTTTCCTCGTTTCCCGCGTCCGCGATCTCGATTTTGTCGTCACCAACACGGAGAAGGAGGCCTTTCTCCTCGAGAACACCCTGATCAAGGAGCACCGGCCCCGCTACAACGTCATCTTCCGGGACGACAAGACGTATTTCAGCCTGCGCCTCGACACGCGCCAGGATTTCCCGGCTTTCCAACTGGTGAGGAAGACCAGGAAGGACGGGGCCCGCTACTTCGGCCCCTACCCGTCGGGGCTCGCGGCCAAGGATACGCTGAAATACCTCCATCAGCTCTTCCCGCTGAGGACCTGCAAGGACCGGGAGTTCAAGACGAGACGGCGGCCCTGCATCGAGTACGAGATCCGCAACTGCGTCGGTCCCTGCGTGGGTCTCGTCGGGAAGGAGCAATACCGGAAGTTCATCGACGACGCGGTCCTCTTCCTGGAGGGCCGCGAGACGAAGCTGCTCGACCTGCTGCGCAAGCGGATGGCCGAGGCGGCGGAGAGCCTCGAATTCGAGGAGGCCGCTCGACTGCGTGACCAGGTCGCCGCCGTGGAGACGACCGTGGAAAAACAGCGGATGGTTTCGGCCGATTTCAAGGACCAGGATGTCTTCGGCCTGTATCGGGACGACGACCAAGTCCAGGTTTGCATCCTTCGCATCCGCGAGGGCAAGACCCTCGGCACGAAGAGATTCCCTTCCGTCCGCACGGCGGCCTCTGATGCCGAGGTCCTCTCGTCCCTGCTCAGGCAGTACTACGATGCCGAGCTCTTCATCCCCGAAGAGGTCGTCATCCCCGAAGCCATCGAGGACGGGGATATCCTTGCAGAGTGGCTCTCGGAAAAACGGGGGAAGAAGGCGGACCTCATCGTCCCCCGCAGGGGACCGAGGAGGGATCTCGCCGGGATTGCCCGGCAGAACGCCGAAGACATCTATCGATCCGAGCGCGCCGTCCGCATGGACGAGGAAACGGCCATGGCCCTGCTCCGGGACAAGCTTCACCTGCACAAGCTGCCCCGCCGGATCGAGTGCTTCGACATCTCGAACCTGGGCGGCCAGCTTCCCGTGGGGTCGCTCGTGTCCTTTGTGGACGGCAAGCCCGACAAGTCCGGCTACAGGCTGTTCCACGTCCGCGGGGTCGAAGGCGCCGACGACTATGCCGGCATGTACGAGGTGTTGAAGCGGCGATACGAGAGCCGGGAGAGTCTGCCGGATCTGCTCATGGTCGACGGCGGCCGGGGGCAGGTCGGCATGGCCGTCACGGTCCTGCGCGAACTCGGGATCGGGAACCTCGATGTGATCGGACTCGCCAAGGGCTCGGCTCCCGCCGGCGATGCGGGGGATGGGCGCCGCCGGCCCTCCATGAAGGAGCAGGATCATGTCTACCTGGCGGGGCGCAAGGACCCCGTCTATCTCATCAAGTACCCCGCCGCGCTTTTTTTCCTGCAGCGCATCCGCGACGAGGCGCACCGCTTCGCCATCACGCACCACCGCCGCAGGATGGAGAAGCGCGACGTCCGGTCGCTGCTCGACGACATCCCCGGGGTGGGGGCCGCGAAAAAGAAGGCCCTTTTGCGGCATTTCGGCGACATCGACTCGATTCGTCGGGTCGGGCCGGAAGAGCTGCGACAGGTTACGGGCATAACCGATCGACTCGCAGAAGAGATCCTCCGTCATCTGAATCCCGTCGACCCCGCGTGAACCCGGGCAGGCGAACATCATGAATTTCATCTCCGTTCTGTTCATCTCGATCGGCATCAGGATCCTGATCGGGCTCATGTGACGCGAAAGCGCCCTTTCTAAAGACGCAGGGAGGCAAAGCCACAACCTCTAAGGCGCGACACGCGCTTTCATGCCTGCGAGGCCCCGCTGAACGAAATATCCTTCCTGAAAGAGATTCCCCTTCGCCATCCCGCAGATGACATTCCAATCTTGCTGCTTCAGGCCAGTCAGGCCAGGTCAGTTGCAGGGCCGATGGATGGTTGCAGGAAGGAGAGGGATGACCCGATGGACAGGAACGATTGAACCGGGCGAAAATCATACATTAGTCGTACTGGCATCATTTGAGATCCAAAGGCTAATTTTACATAAAATCGTCGGTGAACTTTACGGTGCGCGTAGCGTAAACGGGCAACGGGTCACAACAAGATATCAACAAGTTAAATATAATAAGTTGCGTTGGTTGCATATGTCGCGTCGGAATTGTTGACAAAATCGCAAAATACACACGAACGGGCAGAGTGACATGTCAGGGAAAAAGAAAGGAGGATATGAGTAAAATAGTAAATGATTCAGAATAACTGGACGGATGCCTCTTCCCTGTCATTCCACCGGGCCCGGTCTGTGGCATAAAATCTGCCTGATTGAGGGTAAAACATGAAGGAACAGGAGGAGGATCATGGTCAAAAAAGCAACTGCAATCATGGCGGCGATTCTACTTTTGGCTGCAGGGACGGCATCGGCTGAAGTCGTATCCCTTCGATCTGTAAGCGTATCGCCTTCCGCCTACATCACATTCAACGACGATTCGTATTCGACAGGGTATTATAATTTCGATATTTCGACTCCCGGCGCCTACTACGGCTACCACAGCGGCTTCTGCGTCGATCCGGCAGGGCTCAGCAATGAATACGGGCCATACGATGTACGGCCCGTGTCCGGATTCGGCGACAATTACAAAAGGGCGGCCTGGCTTCTCGGCCAGAGCAATGCCTCCAATGCGATCCTGACCCAGATCGCCGTCTGGGAGCTGCTCTTCGAGACGGAAGCAACCTATGATGTTTATGGCGGGAACTATTACGTCGTGTCCGGCGGATGGGGCGCTGCCCAGTCGCTGGTCAATGCCGCACTGGCTCTGAACACGAATACTTTCGATACTACAGGATATTTCGTGGCCGTCAGTCCCGTTGAAGGCACATCGTTCGGTGTGGAATATCAGGACTTCATCTTCAGGACCCCGGAGCCCGGCACGATTCTTCTCATGGGTCTCGGTCTCATCGGTCTCGCAGGCTTGAGGAGGAAAGAGTAGGGATACAGGAGTTGATTCCCCTGGAAAAGCGGCAGGCCCGTCGGCCTGCCGCTTTTCTATTCGCAGGGTCGGGAATGGCCCTGCTTTTTCGTTCTACGGCAAATCCAACCCCAAACCCTCCCGCACTCGCAAGTCCGTCCGGATTCATTTTCATGGTGGATTTCTCATGGAAAGCGTGTTTATCATTGAACAAAGCAGAAGCAGCTCAGGCACCGTGAACCGTCAACGTTCCATGAGGGTGCCATGGACTGGTTCCAGAGACGCCGTTTCGAGATGAGACGGGGTTTTCATTTCAGGCAGGCAAAGGAGGGGACATGAAAAGAGCGACTCTGCCCATTGCTGTTTCGATGGTGTTGATATTCGTGCTGTGCATGGCCATCCCCTGCATGACCGGCTGCACGAGTAATGCGAAAAAGAACGAAGCGTACTGGAACTCCCAGCTTGGTGTGGCGAAATACGATGATGTCGTCACGCGGCTCGGGCCGCCTACAACCAAGGAAACGCTGTCCGATAAAAGTGTCGTAGCCAAATGGGTCAGAACATCCTATCTGACAGCACGATCGGTGGTGGGCTCCGACTCATGGACCGAAGAGATTGTCATGAGGTTTTCTCCCGATGGCATACTCACGCATTCGACGCTGAATGAATATTAGGGATTGAGACGAAGCCCGGCAAAAAAAGCCCATGACCGTAACGGCCATGGGCTTTGAGATTTGTTCGTCTGTCTTTCCAATTCCCCGACTGCTTGAAAGTCCCTTTTTTCAGCCGGAAGCCCGAGTCCCGAAGCCCGAAGCCTGCGGCCATTCGGCCGCTTTACTTGATCTCCCCGATGGCCCTGGCGATGTTGGCGGGGCCCCTGACGACCTGCTTCCTGCCGCTGTCCAGGATCACCGCGGTGGGCGTCGAGCGGATCTTGTCCTCCGTCAGGTAACCCGTGAGGACGTTGAAGGTCGGTGTGGGGTCGTAGACCTTGTACTTGACGCCGTTCTTCTTCAGGTACTCTTCCAGTTTCTCCGGGGTGTTGATGTTCTGAGCGGCCGCCAGGAAGAGCAGATGGCGCACCCTGGTGGCTGTGTCGATGTCCTTTCTCTCGTTGAGGGCATAGAGAAAATAGCGGGCATAGAGTACCGTGTACTGGCTGACCGGCGTATCGACGAAGGTCACCTGGATGGCGTTCTTTTTCACGAGATCCGCCAGGGGCCTGGCGATCTCCGGGTCGAGCTTTGAGCAGGGGTTGCAGAAATAATCGCTGTAGATCCGCACGTGGACCCGGCCGTTTCCGAAGGTGGGTTTCAACGGCTCCGCCGCGTAGGCGGGCGTCACGGACCCGTCGAAGAAGACGACGAAGAGCAACAGGCCCAGGACGGTGAAAACGCCGACGAGCTTCCGTTTCGACCAGTCCAGGTTGATGGCGAAAAGAAGCAGCAGGACGGCTCCGAAGCTGAGACAGTAAGGGCAGAATACGTCGTTCTGCACCTGGAAGCCTATGAGGAACACCTCCGCCCCCACGCCGGCCGACAGCAGCAGGAGGCGGTAATCCCGGAGGCCGAACAGGCTGAGTGCGACAAGAGTTCCCATGAACAGAACCCCCATGTACTTGAGATCGATCCCGAATATCGATCCCTGCAGGTAGGAGCAGGAGTCCCCGCAATAGGCGTAAACGAACACCAGGGCGATCCCGACCAGGGCCAGGAGGATGTTGAGCTTTTCTTTTCCGGTCAGGGCTGCTTTGACGGCAATGCTTTTCATGGCTGTATTTCCAATCAAGATTCGTACCAGATTGCCTTTTGTATGAATCGAGCTTGTTCCAGGAGTCAGTCTCAAAAGAGCCATAGGAAAATAAGCCCGAGAATTTCAGGATATCCGCCTGGCGGCATGTCTATTTTCCGCTCTTCCGATCCTCTTCTCTTCCTAACGTCCGCCTTTTTTCCGCAGGGTGACCCGGTAGAGTTTTCGGGGGAGCGGGCCTTCCTCGAATTCATCGATGTCAATGAGTTCGAACCCCTCGGCCAGGCGATCCACCATGGCCCTGTCGAAATAGTGTACGACAAACCCGTTGTACTCGTAAAGGTCTTCTCCGACGTGGGTTCCCTTTCCGTAGTGGGCGTCCCCCTTGTGGCGGACCGTGTAGATGTTGAGACCGCCCGGCTTGAGGGCCCGGCGGATCTCCCCGTTGAGAAACTCGAGCTCCGCCCGGCTGAAGGCCATGCAGTAAAGCATGTGGGAGAAGCAGCCGTCGAGAGAGGCATCCCCGAAGGGGAGCGGCTTTCGGAGGTCGTGAAAGACGGGGGTGATCATCTCCCCCAGGTCCGTCTTCACCCCCTTTTCGATAATTCCCAGGAGCCCGCTTTCGCTGTACTCCAGGGCGTAGACGCGGAATCCGAGGCGCGCGAAGTACAGGGTGTCGCGACCCTGGCCCGCCCCCAGTTCCATGAGGAGGCTGCAGCCCCCTTCCAGGAAACGTTCCGCCGCGCTTTGCGCCGCAAGGCTGGGCTCATCGCCGAAGAAATCCATCTCCGCCGTGTAGGCCCTGTCCCAGTGAAGCTGCTGCCGATCCAGTTCGTCTTTTTTCATGGCCTCTTTTCTTCGCCCCGGCTCCGGCCGGCAAAAGGGGATTGCCGTTTTTTCTGACCTGCTTCCCGTGAAAAGTCAAATCTTTTTAAGAAGGGGTATCGGGTATAGGGTATCGGGGATAAGGTATAAAGTATAGAGTCGAGTTGGGTTCAGAGGGAGGAAAAAGGATCACCCGGCGGAGGGTTGCCGGGTGATCCTGAAGGGGGAAGTGTCTAAGAAGAAGATCTCGCCTCTGGTGGTTACTTCATGTTTCCGCCCATGCCGGGGCCCATCCCCGGACCCATGCCGCGACCCGTGTGGGGGCCTTGGCCCGAGCCCATGCCCTTGCCGGCACCCGGCCCGGGGCCGAAGCAGCGGCCCGTCGCCCTGTTCTTCTTCAACTGTTCCTGCTGCTCCGGGGTGAGGGACTTGTAGACGGCCCAGCGGTAATCGCTTCTCTTGTCATCCATCTGGTCGCGCAGCGCCCGCACTTCCTTTTCCGTGGCGCGTATCTTGGCCTCGTCGGGGCTCTTTTCCAGCCACAGGAGCCTCAGGTCTCCCGCCTTGCTGTGAAGTTTGTCCTTGAGAGGCTTGATTTCCTTGAGGTGCGCGGTCCGCATATCGGTGATCTTCGTCTTCTGCTCGGCCGTCAGGTTCAGGCCCTGCACGCCCGAAAGATCATTTCCATTGCAGAAGCCGTATCCGTGACCTTTCCCGCCGCCGCGGTACGCGTCGGCCGGCATCACGAAGGCCGTCACGAGAAGAAGGGCTGTCATTACAATCATTAACTTTTTCATGGTTTCACTCTCCTTTGGAGTTGTTTTCTTGCATAGACCATAGGGCAACGACCGTGCCAATGGCATATAAAATATGTATGTATATGTAATTATTATAATATATATGATCGACGCCCTGTATGGCTGGACCATGGTGAGAAAAAAGTGGTTAACATGTATCCAGGTAGTGTATACATGTGAGAAGGAAGTATGCAGGGAAGGACCGAGGAGCGAGGAGCGAGGATACAGGATCGAGGTGAAATATCCCCATCCTTTACTTCTGAGCTTCCTAACTTCCGATCTTCCTAACTTCGAGTGCTTAACCGGGTCATCACTACAAGGAAGCGCGTAGTGGCATCAGCGAACAGGCAGAAAATATGGCTGTTGGTCCCCCCCTGGGTCATCCTGGGGGCCGTGGCGGTGCTGGTCCCGCTTTTCGCATTCTTCACCTGGGAGAATGTCAACCGCCACATGGAAATGAGCACAAGGCTCCTCCTGGAAAAGGGGGAGGCCCTGATCCGTTCCTTCGAGGCGGGCGCGAGGGCCGGCGAAGGGATGGCCTGGGGGAGCTTTCAGCTGCAGAAACTTCTCATCGAGACGGCCCAGCAGCCGGGCGTGGACTACCTGGTCATTACCGACGCGGAGGGGCGGATCGTCGCCGACTCTGACCCGGGCATGGTCGGCGATGCCTACGGGACGGATCTCGATCTTGCGGTTCTTTCGCGGCAGGGTGCCGCCCAGGGGAGGATCGTTGCCGGCGCCGAGGGCCCGGATACCTTCGAAGTCTTTCGCCGGTTTTCCCCCCGGGAGGAACCCTATGGGGGGTTCAACGGTCAGACCCGGGGGGCGTCCTACGTGATTTTCGTGGGCCTCGACATGGCGCCGGTCCAGGCGGCCCATGAGCAGGACAGGCGGAACACGATCATCACGGCCTCGGTGCTCCTTCTCATCAGCGTCGCCGGGATCGTATCGCTTTTACTCGCAATGGGGTACCGGTCGGCCCGGGCCTCCCTCTCCCGGGTGAAGGCCCTCTCGGACAGCCTCGTGGAGCATATGCCCGTGGGAATCGTGGCCGTCGATCCGGAAGAACGGGTCATGGTGTTCAATGATACGGCGGAGGCCCTGTTCGGCCGCACTTCGGAGGCCGTCATCGGGAAGCCCTCGTCGGATATCCTTCCCCCCGCGTGCCTGGAGATGCTGAGGGGGCCGGGACAAGAGCGCCCGATGATCGAGAAGGAATTCGACTGTGCAATCGGGCAGGGACGCATGGTTCCCCTGGAAGTGATCGCGGCGGTCCTGAGGGACGACGCAGGAGGAGTGATCGGCCGCATCGCCCTTTTCCGGGATCTCTCGGAGCTGCAGCATCTGCGCAAGGAGGTGGAGCGCAGCCAGCGGCTGGCCGCCGTTGGGAGTCTCGCTGCGGGGGTGGCCCACGAGATCCGCAATCCGCTCAGTTCGCTCAAGGGTTTTGCCACGTATTTCCGCCAGCGTTACGGCGGAGTGCCCGAGGACGTCAAGGTGGCCGATATCATGATCCAGGAGGTGGACCGCCTCAACCGGGTCATCACCGAACTCATGGAATTTTCCCGGCCCATGGAGCTGAAAAGGAAAGCAACGGATCTGGCGGGCCTTGCGCGGCACGCCCTGGCCACGATCGAGGGCCAGGCCCGGGAAAGGGGTATCGCGGTGCAGTCCCATCTTCCGCCCGGTCTGCCGGGGGCCTCCATCGACCCGGACCGGATGACCCAGGTATTCCTCAATCTATTCCTCAATGCCCTTGCCGCCATGGACAGGGGAGGCGTCCTGACAGTGGGTATCGCCCGTCAGGATGACGCTACCCTGCGGGCATCCGTTGCCGACACGGGCACAGGGATCCGCAAGGACGATCTCGGGAGGGTCTTCGACCCTTACTTCACGACGAAACCCTCCGGGACGGGGCTTGGACTTGCCATCGTGCACCGGATCGTCGAGGCCCACGGCGGCGAGATCCGCCTGGAGAGCGAGCCGGGGAAGGGCACGATCTTTACGATCCTTTTGCCCGTCAGGGATTGATCGGACGCGCGTTTCGCTGCCCGGTAAGGAAAAACAGCCGTCAGCTGCCGGAGACGACATGGATCATGAAGACATTGAATAGAATACTCGTTGTAGATGACGACTACGCCCACCGGACGATGCTCAAGACGCTTATCACCGGCTGGGGGGGCTATGAGATCCGCGAAGCCGACGACGGCGCAGCGGCCCTCGACGCGGTCCGGAACGACCCTTTCGATCTCGTCCTCATGGATATCCGGATGGTCCATGTCTCCGGGCTCGAGGCCCTCGAGGAGATCCGCCGGTTCAACCCCGCCCTGCCCGTCATCCTGATGACGGCCTTTGCCTCCGTGGAAACGGCCGTCGAGGCCCTCAAGAAGGGGGCCTACGACTACCTGACGAAACCCCTCGACTTCGACGAGCTGCGGCTTGCCCTGGCGCGGGCCCTGGAGCACACGCACCTGAGGGAGGAGAACCGGATGCTCCGGGAAAGCCTGGGCGCCCGCTTCGACCGCGGAAACCTCATCGGACGCGGCGCCGCCATGACAAGGCTTCTGGACCTGGTGGCCCAGGTAGCCCCCTCCGAGGCGACGGTTCTGGTCACGGGCGAGTCGGGCACCGGCAAGGAGATGATCGCAGGGGCCATCCACACCAACAGCCCCCGCAAGGCCGGTCCCTTCATCCGCATCAACTGCGCCGCCATCACGGAGACGCTGCTGGAATCGGAGCTCTTCGGCCACGAGAAGGGCTCCTTCACCGGCGCCGACCGGCGCAAGGAAGGCAAATTCAGGCAGGCCGACAGGGGGACGATCTTTCTTGACGAGGTGAGCGAGATGTCGCTCGGCATGCAGGTGAAGCTCCTGCGGGTCCTTCAGGAGAGGGAATTCACCCGCGTGGGGGGCGAAGATCTCATCCGGGTCGACGTGCGCGTCATTGCCGCCACGAACCGCGACCTGCTCAGGGCCGTCACGGAAGGCCGATTCCGCGAGGATCTTTACTACCGCCTCAACGTGGTCAACCTGCGCGTGCCGCCGCTCAGGGAACGAAGGGAGGACATCCCGCTTCTGGCCCAGCATTTCCTGAAGATGTTCGCGGAGAAAAACCGCAAGACTCTGCAAGGATTCACCCCGCGGGCCATGGACCGACTGCTTCGCTATCCCTGGCCGGGAAACGTCCGGGAGCTGATGAACACGGTTGAGCGGGGTGTCGTGCTCACCCGTTCGGACATCCTCGACGAACAGGACGTGGCGCCCGTCCTCGAGGCGGAGGTCCTGCAGGCGCCCGCCGGGCATGCCCCCGGCTCTGCCGAAGGCATGGACTCATCCCTTGAATCCGTCGAGAAAACCACGATCCTCAAAACCCTCGAGGAGTCGGGCGGCAACAAGAGCGAGGCGGCCCGCCGTCTCGGCATCACCCGCCGCACGCTGCACCTGAAGCTCAAGAAATATGGGATGATGTAGCGGCCAGCGCCGGTTGCAGCCGAGAGACCTGTTGACCTTTGTGTGGTTGCATCGGTATAATATGTTACATTTTTATACGCCTTGGCTGTTCCCGGTGTGATTCCGCCGGACTGTCCCGCAGTGCTTCCTATTCCCGGCCGCCATTTCGCCAATCTGCGTTTCCCCTCGTTTCCACTGCAGCCAAGATGACCCATCAGACCGCGTTTCCCGGTTCACTCCCTGATTCACATCGACCCATCGGACAGGAGGATGTTATGCGAAGGACAATGATTGTCTTGCTGGCGTTGACTGCCGCGACGATGATCGGCGGCTGTTGCGTGCCGGGGCCCGTCACCAGCCTGCCCGTCACGCTCCACCCCCAGGAGACGGGCATGTGGTGCTGGGCGGCCAGCGGCCAGATGGTGATGCATTACTTGGGTAACAATGTCGACCAGTGCACTCAGGCCAACAACCGTTTCGGCAGAACGGACTGCTGCACGATCGACCTCTGCCCGCCGCCCACGCAACCCGCACCGGCGTGGCCGAATCCCTGCGGCTGCGTCTGCGGCGGCTGGCCGGAATTCGACAAGTACGGGTTCACGTTCAGTCGGACGACGAACGCACCGCTCAGCTGGGGCGATCTCAAGGAACAGCTCTCCGACGCTTCCTATTGCAAGAGGAAACCTTTCGCCTTCGCCTGGCACTGGCCCGGTGGCGGCGGCCACATGATGGTTGTCAAGGGCTACGTGGAGCTTGCGATCGGGAGGTTCGTCGTCATGCTCGATCCCTGGTCTCCGTGCGCGGGGGATGAGCGGATCATCACCTACGACTACTATGTCGAGAGCCCGGGGCACCACACTCACTGGGACGATTACTACGATGTCACAAGGAGGTAGAGACCATGAGAAGCATGCTTGCCATGATATTTGCCGTGTTGCTGTTGACCGCGACGGCGATTGCCCAGCCACCGCCGGGGCAGCTCGAGCGAGGGGCTTCCGAGTCGCTGGTCGCCTTCAAGGCCCTTGTGACGGCAAAACAGAACTATAAGGAGATGGGCTTCGAATCCATGGCCGAGCTGGACCGGATGTCTCCGGGGATCCCGATGCAGGTCTTCATGGTGCCCCTCGATCGGCTGCAGGGCTATCAAGGCGGGATGGCGCCCGAACCCCTGCTCGTCGACACGAAACATGCCCTCTATCCCATCCTCGTCGATGCGCAGGCGCGCTCGTCCATCATGATGAGCGAGGCTCAGGGAAACTGGAAGGCGGTATCGTTCGGGAGCCCGAGGATGATCCGCATGCTCTCCGCGGCAAGGGCCAGTGTCGCCTCCGGAGCCGGTATCCCCCTCTCTTCCGTCTTTCTCATCGAAGTCCCCGCGCTCAACCTTTATCTGCTCGGCTACCAGGTTGCAGGAGTGACCAGGGCTGCGGGGGTGAAGGAGGACGGGGGCACAACGCCTATCCGGCCGCTGTCCGCGGTTTTTGCGGATCTCGTGCCCTATGCCAAGGCCCATGACGGCCTGCCGCGCTGAAGCGTCAAGGTGCGGGGCTGCGGGCGAATCCCTGCCTGCAGTCGATGAAGCAACGAGGCCCCGTCCGCATCCGGACGGGGCCTCTGTTTTGATTCAGCTTGTCTCTGTTTCTTTCCCTATACCCTATACCCGATACCCTTCTTCAGGCTTTGCTCACCCTGCAGGGCAGGCCCTTCAGGTTCGGCGTGCCATACTCCTTCCCGAGCTTGCCCACCGACGTGAGCATGTTGAAGTTGGAAGACTGCCAGTCGTACTGGGTCTCCGGGTTTCCCTCGGGGAACCACCAGCCGTGGGCGGCGCAGAGAACGCGCGCATCGAGCGCATCGGAGAAATAGGCTCTCTGGGTGATCTTTCCGTAGGGGGTCTCGATGAGGACCCTGTCGCCCTCGGCGATGCCGAACTTCCCGGCCGTTTCCGGGTGGATCTCCAGCCTCGGGTCGGGATTCATCTTGCGCAGCTTTTCGAGCCATCGGTAGGAGGAGTGAAGGTAGTAGCGGCTCTTGGCGCTCGTGAGGACGAGCGGGTACGCCGGGTCCTCCGCCTCGGGCAGTCCCTTGTAGACGGGAAGCGGCGAGAGCTTGAACTTCTCCGCCGTGCTCAGCCTCAGCTCCACCTTTTGCGTCGGCGTCGAGAAACCCTTCTCCTCGTATTTCTTGAACCGCTCGGGCCCTTTCAGGTAGCCCTTCTCGCAGAACTGGGCGTAGGTAAGGCCGGCGGGCTTCACCACGTCTTCGGCGAACTCGTCGAAGTTCTCCTTCCAGAGCTCCTTCGGCGTCATGAGCTTGCCCAGCTCGTTCATGATCTTGATGTCGGGCCAGCACTCGTCGGGCGGCTCCACCACCTTGGGCCGGGCCAGGATGTATCCGTGGCCGATCCCGATGTGGCCGATGTCGTTGAACTCGAACTGCGTCGCGGCAGGCAGCACCACGTCGGCCATGGCCGCCGTGGGCGTCATGAAGATCTCGGCGACGGCCAGGAAGTCAAGCTTCATGAGAGCCTCGTAGGTGAGCTTGCTGTCGGCGTAGGAGAGCATGGGGTTGCAGCACATCATGTAGGCGCCGCGAATGGGATAGGGGACGTCCTCCAGGACCGCCTTGCGGAAAAAGGTCGGCGCGTTCGTCATGAGGCGCGGGATGACGCCGTGGAAGTTGCCGATCATCTCCTTGCGCTTGTTGGGGATGAGGTCGGCCCGGACCAGGGGCGCCAGACCCAGCATCTTGGGGTCCCGGGGGTCCACGTTTCCGCCGGGTATGTCGAGGTTCCCGGTGATCGCCATGAGGCAGATCAGGGCCCGCGTCGTCTCGAAGGTCTGCGTGTTGTGTTCGATGGGGTTTCCCCACTGGATGGCCGCGGGCTTAGCCGCGGCGTAAGCCCGGGCGGCCTGCCGGATGGTATCAGCCGGCACCCAGGTGATCCCGGAGACTTTCTCGGGGCTGTAGTCCTTCACATGGGCGGCAAGCTCGTCGAAGCCGTGGGTCCATTTCTCGACGAACTCTTTGTCGTAGAGGCCTTCCTCGATGATGACGTTGAGAAATCCCAGGGCGAGCGCCGTGTCGGTCCCGGGGCGCAGCTGGAGCCAGTGCTTGGCCTTCTTGGCAAGATCGATCCGCCGCGGGTCGATGACGATGATCTCGGTGCCGTCCTTGATCTGCTTCATCAGCATGCTGCAGATCTCGCCTTCCTCGTTGGTGGCGGTGATGTTGCTGCCCCAGAGGACGACGAGCTTGCTCGCGTAGTGCAGATCCGCCACGGGGTAGAAGCCGCAGGTGTGCACGCCCGTGATCTCCCGGGGCGCGTGGCAGACGTCCTGGGAGGCGATGACGTTGGGCGAGCCGAACAGGTTCGCCAGCCGGATCTGGATGAAGTGTTCGAGCCCCTTGGGCATGCCCACGCCGAAGGCGACACCCTTGGCGCCGTATTGTTCCTTCACCTTCAGCAGGCCCTCTGCGACGGTCTTCAGGGCCTCATCCCACGAGACCCGTTTCCACTTCCCCTCGCCGCGCTTGCCGGCCCGCTTCAGGGGGTAACGCAGGCGGTCCGGGTGGTTGAGCTTGTCCGCCGAGGCAAGCCCCTTGATGCAGGTGTAGCCCTTGCTGAGAAATCCCGTCGGATCCCCCTTGATCTTGACGATCCTGTTGTCCTGAACCCCTACGAGGAGCGTGCAGCCCCCGTGATCCATGCGCGCGCAGTGCGTTTTTACCCATCGGATGTCTTCTGCCATTGATCCTCTCCCCTTGATGCATGATCCGCTCAGGCGACCTGTCGCCAGCCGCGGTCAGGGGCACCTTACACCATTTGTCAACGGGCTGCAAAACGTTATTTGGTGCCCCTCCCGCGGGAATATTAGCCGTTGCCCGGCAGCTGGCCTCGACGATGTCCATGTTCCAAGCGGAAGGGCGCGGAACAGGGCATGCGGGGAACGGGTTCGGGGGGCAGGCCTGAGCGCAAGGAATGGCCGTAAAAAAGAAGGGGCTGAAGACGGTGTTTTTCAGCCCCTTTCTGTTTCCCCGCTTCCGGCGTCAGTCGGCCTTGTCTTTCTTCCCCGTCACGTAACTTCGAAGGGCTCTCTGGAACGCCCGGGCCGCAAGCAGCGCGCAGTGCTGATCCTGCTCGGGCATTCCGCCCAGTTCCTCGATCATGGCGCTCCGGGTGATCTTCGGGCAATCGCGAACAGGCCTGCCCCTGGCAAGCGCCGTGGCCGCCGCAACGGAGGCACAGGTCGGCAGGCAGCCCGTCCGCCTGCCGGGAATCCCTTACTTCCCGGATTGTTCTGTGATATCATATGGACACGAAAGCAGAAGGAGGGTGCGAGCGATGGCAAAGGAGAGGCTTGTGGTCATCGGCGGGGACGCTGCGGGGATGAGCGCCGCAGCCCAGGCAAAGCGGCTGAACGGGGATCTGGACGTCATTGCCTTCGAGAAGGGGCCCCACACGTCCTACTCGGCCTGAAGCATCCCCTACTACGTCGGCAAGGTTGTCGACGATGTCAAATCGCTGATTGCGGTTACGCCCGAGGAATTCAAGTCCGATTACGGCATCGACACTCGGGTTCTCCATGAGGTCGAGGAGATCGATCCGAAAAACCGCCGCGTCCTCGTGAAGTGCCTGCAGAGCAAGAAGGGGTGGTGGGAGCCGTACGATCGGCTCCTGATCGCAACGGGGGCCCTGCCGTTCTGCCCCAGGGCGCCGGGCTACGAGGCCCGCGGGATCTACGGGCTTCATTCCCTCCAGAGCGGCATCACGGTCCGCGACGCTGTGGATACGGAACAGCCGAAGAGAGCCGTTGTCGTCGGCGGCGGCTACATCGGCCTCGAGATGGCCGAAGCGCTCGTGATGCGGGGGCTGGACGTTTCCCTCGTGGACCGGGGCGTTCAGGTCATGAACACGCTGGACCCCGACATGGGGTCCCTTGTCTCCGACGCCCTCGTCGAGGCCGGCGTCAATCTCTATCGGGAAGAGGCCCTCGAGGCCTTCGAGGTGGCCGATGGCCGCGTCAAGGCCGTCGTGACCGACAGGAGAACACTCCCTGCCGACATTGTCATCCTCGGCCTCGGCGTGCGCCCGAATACGGACTTGGCCGACAACGCAGGGATTCCTCTCGGCGTCCGCAATGCCATACGTGTCAACGACCGGATGCGGACGGCAATCGACGGGATCTGGGCGGCGGGTGACTGTGTCGAGTCTTTTCATCTCGTGAGCCGCCGTCCCGTGAACATCGCCCTGGGGACCATCGCAAACAAACAGGGCCGCGTGGCGGGCATCAACCTGGGGGGCGGCTACGCCACGTTTCCCGGCGTCGTGGGCACCGCCGCCAGCAAGATCTGCAAGTGGGAGGTGGCCCGGACGGGCCTTCAGGAGCATGAGATCAAAGCCATCGGCCTGGAGCACGTCGCAGCGAAGATTGAGAGCACCACCCGGGCGAGCTACTATCCCAACGCGGGACCGATCACCGTCAAGGCCCTGGCCGAGAAAGGCAGCGGCCGCCTGCTGGGCGCTCAGATCGTGGGGATCGAGGGGGCGGCAAAGCGGATCGACATCTTCGCCACGGCCCTGCATGCCGGCATGTCCGTTCAGGAGATGATCAACCTGGACCTGAGCTACGCCCCTCCTTACTCGAATGCCTGGGACCCCGTCCTCATCGCCGTCCGCCAGGCGGACAGGGCCGTCCGATCGGCCTCCTGAAGCGAAGGCAGGGCTTGCAGGACAAAACCCGGGGAGACCGAAGCCCCGGGTTTTTTTTCGAGCGGGGCCCGGGCGGCGAGCAAAAATCCTTGACGGGATTTACATAATCAGATAAATCAGATTAAACTGATTAATCAGATAAACGGGATGCGAGGTGACGGGCCCATGGGAAAAACGAAAAAGCAAGAGGGATGCTGCGCCGCACCGGGAGACTTCAAGGCCCGCTGCCGTATGGAATCCCTCATTGGCGTCGACGAGCGGGGCCAGATGGTCCTGCCCAAGGAGCTTCGCGATCGCGCGGGGATCGCAACGGGCGACAAGTTCGCCCTCATCAGCTGGGAGAAGGACGGGCAGATCTGCTGTCTCACCCTCGTCAAGGCCGATTTCCTGGCCGACAAGGTGAAGGACTTCCTCGAACCCGTCATGATGACCCGCTGAGCGACATCGTAAAGACATCGGAGGCTGACATGGAAGGAAAGGACATCAAGGACATCGTCCGTGAGAAATACGGAAATATCGCCGCCGCGTCCGGCTCGTGCTGCTCCGCAACGTCGTGCTGCGGCGGCCCTGCTGTCGTCACGGAGATCGGCAAGAAGATCGGCTATGCAGATTCCGACCTCTCGGCGGTTCCCGAGGGGGCAAACCTGGGGCTTGGCTGCGGCAACCCCATCGCGCTGGCATCATTGAAGGAAGGCGAAACGGTCCTCGACCTGGGAAGCGGCGCGGGCTTCGACTGTTTCCTGGCCGCCGGACGGGTCGGCCCGGTGGGGAAGGTCATCGGCGTCGACATGACCCCCGGGATGGTCGAGAGGGCCCGGGAGAACGCCCGGAAGGACGGCATCGAAAACGTGGAATTCCGGCTGGGGGACATCGAGCACCTGCCCGTCGGGGACGGGAGCGTCGACGTCATCCTTTCCAACTGCGTCATCAACCTTGCCCCCGACAAGGGCCGCGTGTTCCGCGAGGCCTTCCGCGTGCTGAAGCCGGGGGGGAGGCTCATGGTCTCCGACATCGTCCTCGCGAGGCCCCTGCCGGACGCCCTGAAGAACTCCGTTACCGCCTACGTCGGCTGCGTGGCGGGCGCCTCCCTGAAAGAGGACTACCTGGGCGCCATGCGGCAGGCGGGCTTCGAGGACGTGACGGTCCAAAGCGAGGCACCCTTTCCCGTGGACTGCATCACGACGGACCCCATGCTTTCGGGCCTTGCCGAGTCGATGAACCTCACCATGGAGGAGCTGGCGCGGCAGGCCGCCGAGACCGTTGTGAGCGCCCGCGTCTCTGGGATCAAGCCTCACACCCCATCGTGATGGCCGTTTCCGGGGGGCGCGTCCGCGCCCAGTTCCGCGAAGTGCGACGGGGTCCGGGGAAAAAGGATGAGTGACAGCCGGCGGCCTCTCAGACGCCTGCCTTGCACTCCCCCGAGGCCAGCAGGTCGATGAGCCACTGCCGGATCCGCTTGCGGTCCGGGACGGTCCCCACGCAGACGATGCGCCCGTTGAGGACAAGCGCAGGGACACCCGTAACCCCGAATTTCTCGATTTCCGCGGGATCCGTCACGTGGGAAAGATCCCCGGGAATCTTCAACTCGGCCAGCACCTCGCGAACGTCCTGCTCCATCCTGTCGCAGTTGTGGCAGCCCGGTCCCAGGACCTGGATGCGGACGCCGCCGGCAGGTGTTGCCTCCGCCGCTTCCCCGGTGAAGGCCTTGAATGCCCTCAGCAGGGCATCCTTGTATTCCTCGGCCATCTTCGGCGGTATGTAGTTCTGGTTTGCAATGCCCTGATAAAGGATCTCCCGGCATTGCGCATCCGTTTTGCCCGGTGCCGTTTTTGCCAGCTCCTCCATCACCTTCTTGAGCCCGACGATTCCGATGGTCCTGTTACCCAGTGAAACTTGAACGATGTCGCCCGACATGGATATCCTCCTTTCGTGAAACGGTTTCTGCGAATCTCAGTTCGGCTCCTGCCTGCAAAAAGCCTCGACGGCCTCTCGAATGGAATCCCGGATCACCCGGACCCTTGCGAGCTGTTCCTCCTCCGTCCCTTCGATCTTCGAGGGGTCCGTGAAGCCCATGTGAAGATGTTTTGCCGGTCCCGGGAAGATGGGACAGGCCTCGGCCGCCGACTCGTCGCAGACCGTGATGACATGAGAAAACAGGGTGCCTGCCTTCAGGACGTCGAAGACGCTCCGGGTCGCTTTCCCGGAGATGTCGATCCCCGACTCTTTCATGACAGCCACGGCCAGGGGGTTCAGCACCCCCGGCTCGAGGCCGGCGCTCTCGGCCTCGAAGCGGTCGCCGCAGAGTCGGTTCATCCAGGCCTCGGCCATCTGGCTCCGGGCACTGTTGTGGATGCATACGAAAAGCACTTTCTTCTTTTCCATGGCGGAACCCCTTCCTTGATATGAATGGCCGGAGCGCCATCCGGTTCAACCTTTGAGCTTCCGGTAGAGCCCCGTGAGCTTCGTCCGGTAGGCGTTGCGGATCATGGCCTCGTCCTCCCCCAGGGGCTTCACGGGGACGAGATCCATCACCTCGTCGGGGGAGAGTCCCGACTCATCGATGGTCTCGAGAGCGCCTTTCAGCATCTTCCTGATCCCCTTCCATGCCTGCTTGTCGGTCAGGCCGAAGGACTTGCCCAGTTCCAGAAGCTCGTAAAGCTGGAACCAGAGATAGGTGGGACCCATAGACGTGATGATCGCATAAGCCTCGAGTTTCTCCTCGCCCACCTCGGGGCAGTCGCCCAGCTTCTTGAATAACCTGGAGAGGTCCTCTTTTTCCTTTTTTGTGATCCCCGGGCCGAATGCGACGGGATTGTATCCCTCATTGACGACGGAGGGGGCATTCGGGATCATCCGCACGATCCGGTCGAAACCCCCGAGTCCCTCCGAGAGAGCCTTAATTGTGAACCGGGGCGCCAGGGAAACAAGAACGGCCCCGGGCTTGAGCGTTGCCTTGATCTCCGCGAGTGCGCCCCCGACGGCCGGGGGATGCAGCGCGAGAAACACCAGGTCCTGGCACGCCGCTTTCGGGTTGTCGCCCTGCACGGTCTGAACTTTCGGGAATTTCTCCTTGAGCTTCTGCAGGACCTCGCCGCTTGCGTCGCTGACGACGACGGTTGCAGGAAGCATCCTTTTTCGATTCAATGCCTCGAGAAAGATCCGCGTGATCCGTCCCCCCCCGATGAACCCTATGGATCTGTCCGCCATCACAAATCCTCCTTCCGTCCCGGTCACCTGCCCCGGAGAAATTCCTTGATCTTCTGCGCGTCCAGCACCTTGCCGACGGCCTTCACCGTGCCGTCCACGGCAAGGCCCGGGGTCGTCAGGACACCGTACTTCGCGATCTCCTTGAGGTCCTTCACCTTGACGATCTCGTACTCCAGACCGAGTTCCCTTGCGGCCTTTTCCGCTTCCTCGGAAAGTTTTTGGCACTTCGGGCAGCCCGGCCCGAGGATCTGTATGGTTTTTTTCATGATGTCCTCCATCGGTTATCTTTTAATCGATTCTGCTTCTCTGTGTCCGACTCGGTTTATCCCATCATCCAGCCATAGCCGATGCCGGTTGTCGTGGCCAGCACCACCACGATCGCGCAGTACGTGAAGGTCTTTTTGACACCCATGATTCCCGCAAGAGCGATCATGCTGGGAAGCGATAATGCCGGGCCCGCCAGAAGGAGGGCCAGCGCAGGCCCCTGGCCCATCCCGGAGCCGATGAGTCCCTGGAGGATGGGAACCTCCGTCAGGGTTGCGAAGTACATGAAGGCCCCGGCTATGGCGGCGAAGAAATTGGCCCAGAGCGAGTTGCCGCCCACAAGATCGTGGATATAATGCTCCGGGATCAGGGCTTCGAAGCCGGGCCGCCCCAGGAGGAAACCGGCAACCAGGACTCCGCCTGCCAGAAGGGGGACGATCTGTTTCACGAACTGCCAGGTCGTTTCCACCCAGCACGTGAGCTCACTCCTGGTGAACCACAGCTTCAGCTCGATCCCGAGGACAATCAGCAGGGCGGCTGTGATGTACCACTTGATACTGAAAATGAAGGGCCAGAAACCGGTTTCGCCCTGTGCGGGCCTTGCAAAGGCCGCAAAAATGAGGATCAGGACCATGGTCAGCAGATAGAAGGCTTCCTGCGTCATGGACCTCTGCTTGACGTCCTCTTCCGGAAGGATGAAATCCCCCGTGTCGCGAGCGGCGTCCTCCTTGCGGAAGATGCAGGCCATGGCGAGGCCCGCGACGACTGAGAAGACGACGGCGCCGACAGCCCGGGCCAGGCCGATCTGCCAGCCCAGGACCCTGGCCGTCAGGATGATGGCCAGCACGTTGATGGCCGGTCCTGAATAGAGAAAGGCCGTCGCCGGTCCGATCCCGGCACCCCGCGCGTGGATTCCGGCAAAGAGGGGCAATACCGTGCAGGAGCAGACGGCGAGGACGGTCCCCGAGACGGAGGCCACGGAATAGGAAAGGATCTTGTTGGCCTTGGCTCCAAAGTACTTCAAAACGGATGCCTGGGAGACGAAGGAGGCGATGGCGCCGGCGATGAAGAAGGCCGGGACGAGGCAGGTCAGGACATGCTCTCGGGCATAGTCCTGAAGCATCATAAAGGCCTCGAGTCCCGATTGCCGGATGACGGCATGTTCCCAGGGAACATAGTATGCGACTAAGAAAGCTGAAACGATGAATAATAGCTTGGTCCACTCTTTCATAACGGCATTCCCTGTATCGTGTTGGTGATCGGTATATCCCAAATGAGAAATATGATGGGTCAGGGGTTTTTACGGACGATGATCTCTCGCTGGATCGTGGGAAGGGCTTCCGATAGGCCCTTTATTTCCGCGTCATCGCCGAGCCAGTGCTTGAGGTTCCCCAGCAGCGTTGCCGCATAAGGACTGCCGCCACCGCCGCTCAGAGAGTAGTTGACCCAGAGCCCGGCTTTCTTTGACTGGACGAGCCCGGCGTCCTCGAGCACTTTCAGGTGCTTCGACACGGTCGGCTGGGCGAGTCCGAGGGCGAACTGGATCTCGCAGACGCACATCTCCTTCTGCTGGAGCATCTTGACGATCTTGACCCGGTTCGGGTCCGACAGCGCCTTCATTACCCGTATGAAATCCTTCATAACTCACTCCAATATATTGCTATATAGCTATATAGTTATTTGGGGCGTCGCTGTCAACTGGAAAATTGACCATGCCCCGGGGGTTTACTTTCTGGATTGCATCGCGGCAGAATTGGGTATATAGGTTGCCCGGAAAAGGACGGAAGTTAGGAAGCTCGGAAGCTAGGAACTTCGGAAAATCAGAGACTTCGCAGGTTATTGGAACCAAATCCAATCTTATACACTTCTTAACTTCTGAACTTCACGCTCGCATAGAATGGCTGGATTTGGAGCATGCGACCACGGCAGCATGATGTGCATCGAAGGGAGAGAGAGGAGATGACCGAAGAGAAAGACACCGAGCAGTACGAGCGCATGGCGCAGCTCTACATGAAGGAGAAACGATACCCCGAGGCGATCGCCGTCTACCGGCAGCTCATCCGGATGAAGCCCGACATGGACTCCTTCGTGCTGTGCATGGCCTGGGCTCTGAAGGACAACGGCGAGGTCGAGGAGGCCGTGGCCCAGTTCGAGAAACTTTTCAAGAAGGAGCTGGCGAGGAAGGTCTTCACGGGGTTTGCCTACGACGAGCTGGTGCGTCTCTTCCGCGAGACGAAGCAGCACGACCGGCTCGTGGATATCTGCGAGCGGGCCGTGGCCGTCCAGTCGAAAGACCTTGCCCTGCTCTACACCCTGGGCGATGCCTACCTTCGGGCAGGCAGGCCCGAAAAGGCGCGCAAGATCTTCCAGGGGCTCCTGGACGAAGAGCCCGATTCCTCCCAGTACCATGCAGCCCTGGGTAATGCCCTCATCGCCGCAGGCCGCTTCGAAGAAGCGGAGGCGTCCTACCGGAAAGCCATCGAGAACGACTTCCCGGGCAAGGCGGGGGCCTTCCTGAACAAGATGGGTCATGCCTGCATGCTGGCAGGCGCCTTCGAGCGGGCCGAAAGCGCTTTCCGCCGGGCCGTGGAGGCCTTCAGCGAGGAGCCGATCTTTCGCTGTGACCTGGGCGATGCCCTCGTAATGCTGGGGAGGATGGACGAGGCCTTCCGGTCCTATGGCGATGCCGTGCGCGTCAACCCCGCTTTCGAGGGGACGTACTACCACCGGCTCGGCAACCTTCTCATGAAAGAAAACCGCGCCCCCGAGGCGGTCGATGCCTTCCATCGGGCAGGCGCGGCTGATCCTTCAAATGCGTTTTATAAACTTGCCCTTGCCAATGCCCTCAACTCCTGCGGGCGCACCGGCGAGGCGGAAAAAATCCTCGAGACCCTTAGAAATCCGGAGGGGGAGACTTGAGGAGCTTTGCGAAGCGTTCCTTTTCCGCGGCCTTCTCGAAGGCCTCCTCGGGGCTGATCAGGCGCCGCTGCAGCAGATCGGCGATCGCGTCGTCGAGCGAGATCATTCCCATCCGTCTTCCCGTCTGGATCACCGTCATCAGCTGATAGGTCTTCTGCTCGCGAATGAGGTTTGACGCCGCGGGCGTCACCAGGAGGATCTCCAGGGCCGCGATCCGGCCCGGCTTGTCCATGCGCTTGAAAAGGGCCTGGGACATGACCCCCTTGAGCGATTCAGAAAGCGATGTCCGGATCTGCGACTGCTGATCCGCCGGAAACATGTCGACGATACGGTCGATTGTGCGCGTGGCCCCCATGGTGTGCATGGTGGAGAGGACCAGGTGGCCCGTGTTGGCCGCCTCGATGGCCAGCATCGTCGTCTCCAGGTCGCGCATTTCGCCGACGAGGATGATGTCGGGGTCCTCGCGCAGCGCGGCTCTCAGCGCCTTGGCGAAGGACTGCGTGTGGGTCTCCACCTCGCGGTGGTTGACGATGCACTGCTTGGGCTGGTGCACGAACTCGATGGGGTCCTCGATCGTGACGATGTGGCATTTGCGGTTCGCGTTGGCGTGCTCGATGATGGCCGCAAGCGTCGTCGACTTGCCGCTGCCCGTTGGGCCCGTGAGGAGCACGAGGCCGCGCGGAAGCATGGCCAACTGCTTCAGCACCGGGGGCAGCCCCAGCTGGTCGACGGTGAGAACCGTCGAGGGGATTTCGCGGAAGACCGCGCCGATGCCGTTTTTCTGTTTGAAGTAATTGCATCGGTAGCGGGCGATGCCCCTGACCTCGTAGCCGAAGTCCAGGTCCCCCGTCTCCTCGATTTCCTTGCGCTGGCCGGGGGTGAGAATCTCGAAGAGCATCTCCCGCAGCTCCTCGTCGTCGAGGGATTCGTCGGCGATCTTTTCCATGTCGCCGCGGACGCGCAGGGCCGGCGGCGAGCCGGCGAAGAGGTGGAGGTCGGAGGCGCCCCGGTCGTGCTGCAGGGCGAACAGGTCGTCGATTCTAGCCATACAGAAAGCCCCCTTCAGGAAAATCACAAAACCGAGAAGCAGTTTTGCAAGTTCTGTGCCCCTAACGTTTCAGAACAAGTCCTTGACAGGGGATTTTCAGCTGGTGTATAAACGTAGCTCCTTTCGGATAGTTGGGTAAAAAGTGGGGATGTAGCTCAATTGGGAGAGCGCCGCGTTCGCAATGCGGAGGTTAGGGGTTCGATCCCCCTCATCTCCACCATTTTTTCCCTTCATCCATGCCGGCACGGACACACAACGTTGCCGCTCCACCGATGAAGATCCCTTATTCCACGTTTTCTCCCGGACGTGTCAACTGCGTTCAGAGAACCCCTATGCGGCAGATGTATTTCCGTCGGCGGACGCCCCCACTGTTTGCGCAGACATGAAAAAGAGCATTCCAGATTGGGTCGGCAGCGATAATCCCTTTTTTCCCCGATAGATGTCTGGCGGTATGCCATTTTGGAACGGTTGCCGCATCAGGACCAGTCAAGTCGCCTCCCGGTATCATTCCAGTTAAATGGATGATATAAAAAGAGAAATAAGGATGCCGCCTGGCGTCGGCATCCCTGGCATGCCTCATGCCTGAATCATGGGCAGGACGGATGATTCAAGCGCGTCAGCAACGACCCGGAATGGAGGTACGCAATGACGGAGAGCATGGGAAGGACAGACAATATGAAAGAGATCCCGCTCAGGGGTTTTGCCATACGCCCCCTTCTTCAAGGCATCTTGGGCGAAAAGTATTGCTCGGCCAACCGGATCGTCGTGCTGGATGACTCACCCTCCGAAATCAAGGTGGCCGTTCCGGAGCGATCTCTAGCCTGTATCGACGAGATCCGGAAAGTGCTGCCCCGTCAGAAGCGAATCGATCTCTACCTGGGGGACCAGATGGAAATCGAGTGGGTCTTTGTTCGGGGATACGACCTGTACGACCTCAACCATTCCTGCTGAAAAGGATTGCATGCGCATGCCGCGCATTTCCGGGATCGCAGTGCGCAGACAAAATATTGGACGGGGCCCGTCATCGCCCGGGCTATAAGGGCATCCGGACGCTTTCCCGGAGCCGTCATCGCCAATCCTCAATCCGGCAATGATCGGGCAGACCCCCCGTGGCGTTCCACGCTCGCTTTGCCCCGAACCCCTTCCTCGAAAAGGATTCGCACCTCACTCTCGTCGGGCAGGCAGGACGATTGCCGCGCCCGATTCCCTTAAGAATTCTTCCCATAAGGCGCCATCCGGTTTGACTTTTGCATTACTACCATCCTACTGCCGAATACTTCTACGGGGTGGACAGAAACGATGCGCGCGCCAAGCTACGAGAAGTTGTCGAAGAAGACCCTGATTGACAGACTGATCGAGGCCGAAAGACGGCTGCGCACAGTCGGTGCGGAAAAGAGGCCCCGCAGCGCCCCTGCCGCAGGGCGGCGCGTCGGAAAAAAAACAATATCGGAAGAGCGGCCCGATCCGGCACCGGTCCTAAAGGATGCGAAACGGGCCCGGTCCACGCGCCCCGACGGCGCTGACGTCAAGTCCGCGTCGGAAAGAGATTACACGGTCCTTGACCGTGACGGCCGAATCCGAAGGCTCTACAAAGTGGTCAAGGATATCCGGGACGATGCAGGCAAGCCCGTGTTCTCCGAGGGGGCGCTGTACGAGATCAACTCGCAGTCGCCCAACGGCCCCGACATGGATCACCCGGGCGTTGCGGGCGAGCCGGACCAGACTGAGCTGATCTGCCGTTTTCGCCCCAACGGCGCACTGACCTTTGTCAACGAAGCCTATTGCCGCTATTTCGGCTGCGACAGGGAGGACCTGCGCGACCGAAACATTCTCCTGTCCATTTCCGAGGCTGATCGCGAAGAAGTTTATTCCCGCCTGAAGGATCTCCGGCCGGAGCGTCCCGTCGATACCTTCGAATATCGCGTCGTGGGCGTCTTCGGTGACATCCTCTGGAACCAGTGGACTTACCGGGCCCTTTTCGACGACAGCGGAAACATCCTGGAATACCAGTCCGTGGGCCGGGATATCACATTCCGGAAGTACACACAGGAGATCCTGGAAAAACGGGCCGCGATTCTGGAGGCCGTGACATTTGCCGCCGAGGGATTTCTGAAGGGCTCCTCCTGGAGAGACCGGATCGATAGAGTCCTCGAGCGCTTGGGCGCCGCCATGAACGCCTCCCATGTGTTCCTCTGCGAGAACCGCATCGGACAGGGGCGCGATATCGCCGTCCTTCGAAGCTACGAGTGGATTTCCCCCCAGGTGAAAGGCCCGGGGAAGCGGAAAAAATTCCTGCGAAATACGGGCCTGGCTGTCCGCTTTTCCCGGTGGGTCTACAACAAGAGCGAGGGCCGGCCGATTTTCGGTACGATCGGGCAGTTCCCCGACGGGGAAGTGGAAGACCTTGCCCTCGACAAGAAGCTGTCCATTGCCGTCGTGCCTGTCCTGCTGGGCGAGCGCTGGTGGGGCTTCATCGGGTTTGCCGATTACACGGGAGACATCCAGTGGAGCGAAGACGAGATCGCCCCCCTGGGAGCGGCATCCGAGATCCTCGGCGCCGCCGTCGAGCGGGAGGACAAGGAGCGGACCCTCCAGGAGACCCACGCCACCATCCGCGACCAGGAACGGTTCCTCGCCGGGGTCTTCGACGCCATCCAGGACGGGATCATGGTCGCGGCGCCGGACATGACGATCCTGCGCGTCAACTCGACGGTGGAGAAACGATTTCCCCATGCCATGCCCCTCGCCGGCAGGAAATGCCACGAGGCCTTTTACAGCCGGAAACGTCCCTGCAAAAACTGTCAGAGCCTGAAAACCCTCGAGACGGGCAAAGCCTCCTCCGGGGTCCATCCCATCGTGGGCCCCGACGGAGAATGCAAGGGGTGGGTCGAGGTCTTCAGCTACCCCTTGTTCGATCACGGCACGGGCCGCCTCAGGGGCGTGATCGAGTATTCCAGGGACATCACGGAAAAGAAAAGGGCCGAGGAGGCCCGGCGACAGTCCGAGGAGCTGTTGAACACGTTTCTCAACTCTTCCCAGGACAAGATTTTTCTGAAGGACGAGCGGCGCCGATACCTGTTCATGAACGAGGCCGGCCTGTCGTTCCTCGGTCTTACGCGGGAAGAGATCGTCGGCAAAACGGATGCCGATATCTTCAGTCCCGGGCATGCGGATGAGATCGGTCAGAAGGACCTGGCTGTGCTGAAAAAGGGTGCAGTCCCGCTGCTTTATGAGCAGCGTCACAGGGACCGGGTCCTGGAGACGACGAAGTTTCGGGTGAATCTCGAAAACGGCCGGACCGGCATCGGCGGGATCATCCGCGACGTGACGGAACAGCGGTTGGCGGAAGAGGCCCGACTGCAGAGTGAGAAGCGGTTAAGACAGTTCGTCGACTCCTCCCGGGACGTCATCTTCCTCAAGGACGAGAACTTGCGGTATCTCGTCGCGAACGCGGCCTGCCTCGCCTTTGGCGGGGCCAGGGAGGAGGATGTCGTAGGGAAAACGGATTTTGAGCTGTTCCCCGAAGATCAGGCGAGGGCTTTCAGGGAGGGAGACCAGGGTGCCCTTGCCGGCGTCGGCGAATCGGTGATCCACGACATCGTCTTCATGGATCGGTTCATGGAGGTGACCAAATTCCCTGTCGTGCTCGAGGGCGGCCGGATCGGTGTCGGCGGTATCGTGCGCGACGTGACGGAACAGCGAACGGCGGCCGAACATATTCGCCGCAGCGAAGAGATGCTCCGTACGTTCGTCGACTCGTCCCGGGACTACATCTTCCTGAAGGATGAAAAGGGCCGCAACATCCTCCTGAACCGCGCCGTGCGGAAGTACACCGGGCGCGCCGAGAAGGAACTCATCGGCAAAACGGACGCGGAGCTGCTGCCGCCTGCGGTGGCAGAGCGGAGCATGCGCTCCGACCGGAAAGTCCTCGAGGCGGGAACGGCCCTCTTCTTCCATGAGGAGGAAAAGGGGCGGATTTTTGAGGTCATGAAGTTTCCCGTCCGCTTTGCCGACGATCGCACGGGCATCGGGGGGATCATCCGGGACATCACGGAGCGCAAAGAGTCCGAGGAGGCCCTGCGTGCGAGCGAGGCGCGCTACCGCGAGCTGGCCGATCATCTGCCCGTGGGCATCTACGAGGCGGGTTTCGACGGGATGTTCACGTATGCCAACAGCACGGCCCTGAAGATGTATGGCTACGGGGAGGATGATGTCAGGCGGGGGATGCATTTCCTGCAGGTCATTGCACCCGAAGAGCACGAGATCGCCCGGGTGCGGTCTCAGAGCGTCCGGCAGGGCGGCGTGGTTTCCTACGTCGAGTACACGTTTTTACGAAAGGACGGGAGCCGATTCCAGGGGTTGCTCATGGCACGGCCGCTGACCCGGGATGGACAGGTCGTGGGCTCCACGGGTGTCGTGACGGACATCACGGATCTCAAGCAGGCCCAGGAGGCCCTGCGGAAGAACGAGGCCCTCCTGGGAAGCATCCTAAAGGCGGCCCCTATCGGCGTGGGGATGGTCCACGGCCGCGTTTTTGCGTGGGTCAATGACGGCATGACCGCGATGACCGGATATGCGGTCGAAGAGATCAATGGGAAAAGCGCCCGCATTCTCTACCCCGATGACGGGGAGTTCGAGCGGGCCGGCCGGGAAAAGTATGCCGAGATCGCCGCCAGGGGCAGGGGGGCTGTCGAGACGCGCTGGAGGCGGAAGGACGGCGCCCTGATCGACGTGCTCCTGAGCTCCGCCCCCATCGACCCGGCCAACCATGCAGCGGGACTCGTCTTCACGGCCCTGGACATCACGGCCCAGAAAAAAGCCGCACGGATTCTTCTCTTTGCCAAGGAGGACCTCGAAAAACAGGTTGCCGAACAGATGCGGGAACTCGATGTCGCCAACATGCTGTTGAAAATCGAGCTCGAGGAGCACCGCAAGACGGAAGAGGCCCTCGTCAAGAGCGAGCAGATTTACCGGGCCATCGTAGAGGACCAGACGGAAATCATCTGCCGCTTCCGTCCGGACGGGACGATCTCCTTCGTCAACGAGGCCTTCTGCCGCTATTTCGGCAAGGTCCGGGAAGAGGTTGTCGGGTCGCGCTACCTGCCGACGATCCCGCACGAAGACCGGCGGAGACTCTGGACCTCATACGGAGCACTGTCCCCGGCTCGTCCCGTGTTTCACATGGAGTTCCGCATCGGGATGCCCGACGGCGCTGTCCGCTGGCTGCACTGGACCAACCGGGCCGTCTACGACTCGACGGGAACCCTCGTCGAGCACCAGGGCGTTTGCCGGGACATCACGGAGCGCATCCAATCGGAGCAGCAGATCCGGGAGAGCCGCAACATGCTCCGGTCCGTGTTCGACGGCATCTCCGATCCTCTTATCATGGTCCGGGAAGACATGACGCTGATCATGCTCAACCGGGCGGCCCTGCGGTTCTTCGGCGCGTTGCTGTACCGGGACCTGATCGGGTCGCCCTGCCTCGAATTCTTCCAGGGCCGCTACGGCGAGGAGACGACCCACCTCGTCCAGGCCGTCATCGCCGAGCAGGAACCGGCCCGTTACGATCTGACAACGAAAGGGGATTCCGCCCGTTACGAGGAAGTGTTCGTCTACCCGGTCCATGCCGGCGGCGGCATTGGCAGCATGGCCATCATCCGGATCACCGACCGCACGAAGCAGCGCTTGATGGAGCGGGAATTGATCCAGAGCGAAAAACTCGCCTCCCTGGGGCTGCTCATCTCCGGGATCGTCCACGAGATCAACAACCCGAACAACTTCATCAGCTTCAACATGCCGATCCTCCGCGATTACATTCAGGAGATCCTGCCGGTCCTCGACGAGCACGCCGCAAGGACGCCCCATTACGAGGTTCAGGGCATGCCGTACGCGGAATTCCGCGCGGACGTGATGAAACTGCTGGAGAACATCGAGCACGGCTCCACGCGGATCAACACCACCGTGGCCAAGCTGAAGGAATTCTCGCGAAAGAAAGAAGAGAAAGGGGCAAGGCCGATCCAGCCCACCGGTGTTGTGGAAAGGGCTGTCGCCATCTGCCACACGCAGATCCGCAAGACGGTGAAAACCTTCGACGTGCAGGTGCAGCAGGACATGCCCGAAATGGTCTCCGACCCCGACGCCATCGAACAGACCCTCATCAACCTGCTGATCAATGCCGCCCAGGCGGCGGACAAGCCGGACTCTCATATCCAGCTCAAGGCGTGGCGGGGGATCTCCGGGATGGAAGGCCTGGTCCTGGAGGTTGAAGACAACGGCTGCGGGATGGACGCAAAGACGGCCTCGCGCATCTTCGACCCCTTCTTCACGACGAAGGAGGAAGGGCTGGGCACAGGCCTGGGCCTCTACATCTCGAAAAATCTTCTCGAGTCCGTTGGAGGGTTCATCACCGTGGAGAGTGAAATCGGCACGGGGACGGCCTTCCGCGTTGTGATCCCCGATCTGAAAGATCCGGGTCACCGGGAAAAATCATCCGAGCAAAAGGGAGCAGGCGCATGAACGAAAGTATTCTTGTCATCGATGATGAAATGGATTTTCTCGACAGCATAAAGCGGGGCCTGATCAGTTCGGGGATCCGGGAAATCCGCGTGGAGAGCGACCCCCGCATTGCGGCGCAGTCCGTTCAGCAGGGCGACCGCTATGCCGTTGCGCTCATCGACATCACGATGCCCTGGATCAACGGGGTGCAACTGCTGGAGATCATCAAGAGCGCCAGCCCCGACACGGAGTGCATCATGGTGACGGCCGTCAACGACGCCAGGATGGCCGTCGAGTGCCTCCAGAAAGGCGCTTACGACTATCTCACGAAACCCGTCTCGCGGGACGAGCTCGTCTCCAAGATCAAGCGGGCGCAGGAGAGGCGCCGCCTCCTGGAGGTCCTGTCCGTCGGCAAGACCGGCAGCCTTCCCCAGATCAAGCACAAGGACGCCTTTGCGCCGATCGTCACCCGTTCGGAAAAGATGTTGCGCCTGCTGAAGGAGGCGGAGCTTCACGCCGCAAGCGATGTGCCCGCCCTCATCACCGGAGAGAGCGGAACGGGGAAGGAGCTCCTGGCCCGGGCGATCCATCGATCTTCTCCCCGGGCATCGTTCCCTTTCACCTCGATCAACATGGCATCGCTGTCGGGGAGTCTTTTTGACGCCGAGTTTTTCGGCCACACGAAAGGGGCCTTCACCGGAGCGGAAAAGGATCGGGCGGGGTACATCGAGCACTCGAACCGCGGGACGCTGTTTCTGGACGAGATCGGGGATTTGCCCCTGGACTTTCAGGGAAAGCTGCTCCGGGTCCTGCAGGAAGGCGAGATCATCAAACTCGGCACCAGCACGGCCCGCAAGGTGGATGTGCGCTTCATTGCGGCAACCAATGCCGATCTGGACAAGCTGCTCGCCAAGGGACTGTTCCGCAAAGACCTGTACTACCGTCTGAAAGGGGCCTGGCTGAGGCTCATCCCCCTGCGGGAGCGCAGGGAAGACATTCCCTTTCTCATCAGCACCTTCCTGCGGGAATTCCGGGCGGAAGAGGATCGTCAGATCGAGGAGGACGCCCTTCAGATTCTCATGAATTACGATTATCCCGGAAACGTCCGGGAACTGCGTTCCATCATCCAGTCATCCTGCAACCTCGCACAGCACAGATCCATCGCGGCACGGTTCCTTCCCGAGTACCTGCGGGGAGCGAAACCGGCCCGGCGGCAACAGGCCGTCCCGACGGGAGGACCGATCGTCCCCCTGGCCGAGGCGGAGCGTGCGCACATCCTCCAGGCTTATGAGGAAACAACCCACAACAAGCTCCGGACGGCAAAGCTTCTCGGCATCGGCCTCAATACCTTGCGGCGCAAGCTCGCCTCCTACGGGGTGGAGTGATCCCTTCCCTGTGGCGAACCGGCCTTTCCCCGGGTGGGAAGGGCCGGGCAGGATCGCCGGACATCCTCCCTGCGCGCAGGGTCTCATGAGGGCAGTCCGGCACGCAGTCCGATGCCAAACCCTCCCGAATCTTTTTCGCTCATCATCCGGTTGTTCGCGCCGGACCATCCCATAGTGGCACAAATTCCCCTTTCTATTCGAAATGATTGAATATTCCCCCCGCGAATTGTCCATTCCGGCATAGGGGCACTGGCGCCCCGGCCGCGGGCCTTCAAGGGTGCTTGAATGCAAAGTCTCGTGATCATTCATGAATTCGTGCGTTACGACAATGGTACGACTGGTGCTCTACAGGACGTCAACCATCACAGCCGAGGTGACGTCATGTCAGTCAGATATTTTCCGGCGCGAGGCAAGGATGATGCCGAGAGGAAAGCTCAAATGAGCGAAAGCAGCGAGTGCGACAGGAAAACGGGGTGCCCCATCCCTGAAGCAGACCCGTCCGGTTCTCATCCGGGGAAAACAGGTCCACCCTCGCAGTCTGACGCATGCAGGGATTTCATGGAGCAGATGCCCTTTGGCGTTCTGACCGTGCGATCCGACTTCACCGTCGATTACATCAACGGAAAATTCGGGGAAATGTTCGGATATGAGATCCAGGACATCCCCGATATCCGGTCCTGGTTCGAAAAGTTCGTGCACAAACCCGTCTCGAACAACATGCTCGACCAGCTTTTCCACGCCCGCACCCCGAAGGCGGGAGGGATGCACCGGGAAACCGTGATCGCCGTCCAGACCAAGCGAGGCGGCAGACGCCTTTGCCAGGTCCACTTTGTAGCCCTGGCCGACGGCCGTCTGCTGACGACCTACGAGAATGTAGCCGAGCGAAGCCGCATCGAATCGGAGCTGCAATACACGAAGATCGACTCGGTCAGCATCCTCACCAGCGGCCTTGCCCTCATCATGAACGGGATTGTCGAGGGGCTGCAGGGCCTGCTGGAACCCTCCCAGGGGGTGGATTCTCCCTTCGTCAAGCAGCTTCAGGCCATCGAGCAGGAGGCGCGCTCCGGCAGGGAGCTCCTGCTCAGGATCCAGAGCTTTGCCGGCGGCAGGAGGAAAGAGTCCAAACCGGTCGATCTGAACGAGATCCTTCGCAAGACCTCCACCATATTCGCCAACACCCGGGGCGGGATCACCGTGCGAAGGAAGCTCGAGGAAAATCTCTGGGCCGTCGAGGTCGAACGGATCCAGCTCGAGAAGATGCTCATCCACCTTTACATTCACCTGCAGCAGATGTCCCCGAAGAGCTCCGAGTTCCATATCGAAGCCGAAAACGCGTGCCTGTTCGCACCGGAATCGACCCTCTATCGGGTCAAACCGGGGCGGTACGTCAAGGTGACCCTGGCCGCAAACGCCGCAGTACCGGGGCCGGCCGGCCGGCCGAGGGCCCTTCGTCTTTCTTCCCTGATGAACGAGATCGGCCTGCGGGACAGTCTCAGCATTACCTATGCGCAATGCATCGTCCAGAGCCATGACGGAGTCATGACGATCAGCGGCGACGAGGGATTTCCGCCCGTCCTGCACATCCTTCTTCCCGCCTCCGAATCACTGGCCCCCGGGGCAACGGTCCGGCGCGAAGCCGGCTCATCGGGCGGGACGATCCTTCTGGTGGATGACGACGAGGTCCTGATCGAGGTGATTCGGGAGATCCTGGAGACAGCGGGTTACCAGGTTCTCACGGCCTTCAGCGGCCGGGAGGCCATTGAGATCTACGAGGCATGGGAAGGCGATGTCGACCTGGTCATGCTGGACATGATCATGCCCGGCATGGGAGGCGCGGAGACATTCAGGGACTTGAAGCGCATGGATCCCCATGTGTCCGTGATCATCGTAAGCGGCTACAGCCTGCCCGATGATGTTCGCGAACTGCTCGCGCAGGGGTGCAGGGGATTTCTGCAGAAGCCCTTCCTGATTCCGGAACTGTTCCAGAAAGTCCGCCAGGCGATCCGGCGCGATGAAGAAGGAAAGAGGGGGTAGACCCATGAATGGCTGTGACATTGTCATCGAGGGCAAGGCGATCTATATCACCGGTTCACGCCACCTGGACAATGAGGCCCTGGCGTGCTTTCTCGCCAGGGAAACGGGCGTCCGCTGCGAGGCGGTGTCCTTCGAACAGATGGAGGCCTTGAGCGGCCAGCTCGAGCCGCCGGAGAGCCGGTTGTTTCTCTTCGATGCCCTCGATCGCCGAATCCAGGCCATGATCGTCGACAGGCAACCCGGGGCCAGGGGGAACGGGTTTCTTTTTTCCGGTCTTTTTGCCCGGCTTTTCCAGGAAAACTCCAATGGGAGTGCGCCCGACAGGGAAGAAACCCCGGGCCGCACTTGCGGCTTTCTTTATCGTTGCGATTCGTCGGATCAGTTCCTCCTGGCCGTCCGGGACCTGTTGCTCGATCGGAGATCCGCGCCGGAAGGGCCTCCTGCGCACTTCATGCGGACGAGGGCCGGTCAGGCTCATGTAGAGGGGCACCCGCTCAGCCCGAGGGAGTTTCACATCCTGTTCATGATGGCCGGAGGCCTCAACAACAAGGACATTGCCGCACGGCTCAATATCAGCAGCCATACCGTTCGAACTCACCTGTACAATATCTTCCGCAAGATCAAGACCCGGAACCGGGTGCAGGCCTCCCTGTGGGTCCACGAGCACGTGGAGAGGTTTTTCTGCCTGACGTAGGGCAGGCCCGGGCCCCGCATGGATCAGGTGTCGGCCCCTCGCCCAGGGAGGGACCGGCACGGCCGTGAGATCTGCCTTTCCGCGACGCCCGCCTTGACCGGGGGCGTGTCCCGCGGGCCCCGCCTTGCCGGCGGGGAGCTTCGCTTCCCGATCAGCAAAGAAAAGCCGCCGGGACCAGCTGAAGGCGAGAGCTGTTCCCGGCGGCTCAGGAGGGCAACCTGTGCCGTTCAGTGAGGGACGGGCATGCTCAACAGGCGGGCGACAACCGGGGCGACCAGGCAGCCGAAGACGGCTACGGGGGCCAGGTAGACCATCAGAAGCATCAGGCCATCGATGATGATGATGAAGGCTTTGCTGTCATCGGGGGATTCCACTTCCACAATCTGGTCGTAGATACAGCCGTCAATTGCCGTCTGCTGGTTGCTGATTTGGTCCCGGTATGTCAGTCTCTCGGCTATCGTTGCGTGCATTGCTTTGTTCCTCCGTTATCGTTGCACGACTAGAGAGCATCGAGCGTACCAGGGGAAGGGCAAGCAAGAAATCCATTTCAATACAATATGTTACATCATTATGCCTCGTCGGCGGGACAGGGTAGGGGCCCCGGCAGGTTGTGTTATTGGAAGGGGCAGCCTTGAATTATTAACTAAATTCAATATGTTGACGATACTGTTCCATATTGGACCGGCACGATTTGTAGTTGCCGATCTGCCCCTGAGGGGCTCATTTCCTGTGTCCCGCCGTGGAGTGCCTCCGGGGTTAGAGGATTGCCGTCTTGTCGGTATCGCCTGCATTTGCGGCTTGCTCGGGCCGAAAGTTCCGCCTGGCCACGACCTTCTCCTGCCAGCTGACGGGTTCTTTCGGGACCTTTGATTGAGCGGGGCAAGGCGATCTGTTATGATGAAGGTCATTCCAGTTTCTTTGGAGGGTTCGCGATGAAAAAGGAATTGGCGGGCTATCCCGTCGTTGTTGAAATTCCCGTCGCCTGGGGCGAGATGGATGCCTTCGGCCATCTCAACCACGCCGTCTATTTCCGGTACATGGAAACAGCCAGGATTCTCTACTTCGAAAGACTGGGTATTCCGGAATTCCTGGGCCGCGATCCTCTCGGGCCCATCCTCGGAGCCATCTCCTGCCGCTATCGGGCGCCCCTTACCTACCCGGACAGGGTGTCCGTGGGGGTGAAGGTGACCCGGGTCGAAGAGGATCGCTTTGTCATGGCCTACGTCATCTTCAGCCACGGTCTCGGCAAACTCGCTGCCGAGGGGGAGGGGACCATGGTCTGCTTCGATTACCGGCAGAACCGGAAGGCGCACCTGCCGGCAAAGCTGAAGACGCGCATTGCCGATCTGGAGGCGAAGGGTTTCTGAAGCCGCGGGGACATCCCTGCAACGTGAAAGGCCGCCCAGTCACCGGGGCGGCCTTTTTTTCGGCGGTCTCTCTCCGGGTCTACTGAATCCGCCGATCCCTCCAGTACAGAATGTTGGTCCGGTTGGCGATCGAGGGGGGAGTGACGTTCGCCTTCTGGGTGTTCGAGCCGATCCCCGCACCGCCGCTCACTGTGACATAGAGGTCCGGCGTGCTGCTGTAGGGGTTCGTGGACAGGACGGGCGCCGTGGGAATGCCCACGCCGAGCGTCAGGCTCCGGCTGCCGCCGGTCAGGGACCCGGCGCCGCTCAGGTAGTTGACGGCGTAGAGCTTGGCCGTGCCCGCCTGGCTGCAGGGGTCGCTGTCGGCGCTCGCGGGGGTATAGGTCGTGAAGTAGACCTGGCCCCCGAAGATGGACGGGTCGGAGAGGCACTTCTCGCCGGTCCCCGAGAGGTTGATGTACCAGCCGCTCTTGGTGGCGTTGTCGGTGTAGGTGCTGCTCGTGATGTTCTCGAGGATGCTCAGCTGCAGCGTGCCGGAGAGCGTCTTGTCCTTCACGCCGAAGAGACGGTCCGTGATAGTGCCCGTGACGATGGGTTCGGCCTTGTCGCCGGTGCCCCAGTAGAGCCAGATGTTGCCGCCGGCGTCGCGCGTGGCCGTCGGGGCATCGTAGACGGGGCCGATGCCGGCCTCCCGGGCGAAAAGCCGGGAGCCGCTCCAGTTCGACGTCGAGCAGGAGGATCCGTCTGCGGCGAAGCAGAGCCTGAAGCGCCAGAGGTTGCCGCCCATGTCGCCGATGTAGGCCACGTCGATGAAGCCGTCGTTGTCGGAGTCGATCGTCGTCGGGGTCCCGGGGATCGCATAGGCCATGTTCGCGTTGTCGGCCTGGGTGTAACTCCACAGGACGTTGCCGGTGGCCAGCTCGACGACGAAGAAGCCTTTCCCGCGGGTGTCGCAGCCCGTCCCGGTACAGCTCGAGTAGTTGTGTCCCCCGCCGATAAACCCGACCCACTTCTCCTGTCCGCCGACCTTCACGCGGTGCACCATCATCTTGCTCCAAGGGTCGCCCAGGTAAGGGGCCTGGCTTGCCGAAGGCGAGATGCGCCATTTGTAAGCGGGGGCGGCCGTGTTCGTGATGTCCAGGGCGTGGTAGCCGCAGTAATAGGGGGTTGTGGCCGAATAGACGTTGCTGAAGCCGCCGTCGCAGGAACCCGACGAGCTCCAGAGGGTCTGCGTTGCGCCCCTGCCCTGGGCGAAGACCAGCAGGGTCTTCCAGTCGGAGACGCTCTTGGTCGTTCCGTCGCCGGTTCCCAGCCACACGTCGGCGACACTGATGGGGCCGTCGACGTAGTACTGGTGGGTCAGGCCCGTGGGGTGCGTGGAGTGGGCGATGTCCTTGAGCTTGCTCATGAGGTTCGGCGCAATGAAACTCCAGAGCTCGGCCCCGTCGCTGGTGCGGAAGGCATGGAGCTGGCCGTCATTGGCGCCGGCCACGACGATCCGCTTGCCGTTTGCCGTCGAGCGGACGTTTTGGGTACGGAAGGCCGCGAAGGCGTTGGCCGAGTCCCGGGTGTCCCGGAAGTACTGCGCGGGCGTGCCCACCGTGATCGGGTTGGAGCGGAAGGTGTCGCCCAGCTTCCAGTTGTCCGGGTTGTAGGCGCTCTCGCCCCGGATGAACCCCACGACTTCGTTTCGCCTCGTGTCGTCGGCCACGTTGAGGTCCGTGCTCGAGATGTTCGACGTGGTGAAGGAGGTCAGCGAGCCGGACTTGTAGGTGTAGATGGCCCGCGAGGAGGCCGACGCCGACTGGAGCACCGTGCCGGCGTCCCAGGCCACGCTCCCGATGCTGCCGTCGGTGTTGATGTTGTACTTCTTGATGTGGCCCTGCCAGAAGGGCTCCCCGTTTGCGGGCTGGAAGGTGGCCTCGTAGAGGTAGTTCTCGTCGACGAGCCGCGTGGAGGCCACGGAGGCCTGCGTGAAGGAGTACGTCGCCTCGCGGATGTGATTGACGGCCTGCCGGAGGGCCGCCTCGAGCTCCGCGGCGTTGTTGGCGATGAAGGCGTAGCCGGTAAGCGCGGCCGTCCCCGGGTCGTTGGAGGCGGCGAAGCACTGGTCGCTGGAGCCGTCGCAGATGCCCGTCGTGGAGGAGCCGCCGCAGGAGGTGACCGTGGCGGGATCGAAACCGGACGTCGAGCCCGAGTTGGGCACCAGCGGGTTGTCCGTCCCGCCCCAGTAGGCCATCCAGTTGAGCGTGTTCTTCAAATAATCGGGCATGCTGCTGCCCATGCCGATGATGAAGACCTTGTAGCCCGCCTCGGCCAGGGCCTTGGCCGCCAGCACCGAGTCGCGCCTGCGCTTGTACTGGTCGGCCTGCGTGTCGTAGCCCGCGCCGCTGCAGCTCATCGTGTCGGCCCCGTCGGAGACGAGGATGACGAACTTCTGGCGGCAGCTCTGGTAGGGATCGGTCGTTTTGTGGCTGTCGAGATAGACCTTCACGCCCGAGAGGGCCGACACGAGGGGGGTGGCCCCGACGACGTTGGAGTAGCTCATCCAGTTGCGGATGTTGGAGGTACCCTCCGCGGCCTGGTCCACGGTGCAGGAGGTGGTGTTGCCGCAGTAGATCTGGGAATATTTTGTTGCGATGTCGCGCAGCTTGACATAGGAGCTCCCCTGGAACTTCCCGAGGCCGAAACGGATGTTCGTGCTCGTCTCGTCGTTTGTGTTGACGGTCCCGTCGCGATTGTCGTCCAGGATGTTGAAAAGGGTCTTCCGGGCGATCTCGTAGCGCGAGCACAGGGTCGTATAGCCCGGATTCGCCTGATCGCCGTAGAAGGGGCCCGAACAGGAGGAGTTGCTGTAGAGATTGGTCGGATTGTTCCACGAATCATGGTCCCCGGGCGGGTTCCATTTCATGCTACCGGAAAGGTCGAGGACGATCATGGCATCGGGGGCGACGGCCGTGAAGAGCCCTGACTCGTCCGTTGCGTCCTGGGCTGCGGCCTGGCCGGCGAAGAACAGGCCGGTGAGGGCGCCCAACAGGCAGATGATGTGCTTGATCTTCATCGTTTTCACGCTCCTTTTGACGGTATCCTTTCTCTCTCCGGGCTTGCTTTCGGTCGATCCGATCATGGCTTCCTCCAGGTGTTGTCGTCAGTTCAATCAGACGGACGTCGTATGCCATGGGCATCAGATGTGCCACGGAGAAATCCGGAAGTGTCACTGGAGAATAATCAATAATATTAAATATATAAGGTGATGCTGGTGGGGCGTCTGCATCGGGGGGAAGGCCCGCGAACCTGGTCCAGAACGGCCTGGGAGTCCTGTATCGCTGGAATGGAGCGCCTTTCGGGTTCTGTTCCAGAATGGGACAGCCCGATCTGGCATGATGAGTCGCGATCAGGGACGGCGTTGACGAAGCAGACCAGCTCGTTCGGGAGGAGGGAACCGAATGCCTGCCGGTCGCCGAAAGGGCCGTAAAAAAGGGCCGGCGGAGATTCCGCCGGCCCTTTGTCGTCCCGTTTATCCGGGCATCGGTCTTCTAGCAGGCTGTTGAAAAACGCTCATCTGCTGCGTTGCGCTACATCCTTCGTCACTGCGGCGTACACGAAAGTACGCCTCATTCCTCAGGATTTGCGCGCCTTGCATCTAATCATTTTTGAACAGCCTGTGTGACAAGGTGTTATTCAACACCCTGCTAGTCCTTATAGATTCTGGAGAACCTCCACTTCTTCCTCTTCTTCCAGCTCCCCTTGTGCCATGCATAGCTTGCCAGCAGCGGCAGGGCCATCGTCGCCTCGGCGAAGACCATCTGCTCCGAGACGGTATCCACCTTCCCCCACGAGGCGGCCTCCTTGAGCGTCGAGCTCGAGCAGGCCCCGTCGCGCGCATCGGCCACGGTGATCTGGACGGCATACTGGTGCATGGGCACGTCTTTCCCGAGGATCTCGGCGCAGATGACCGTGTCCTGGATGAAGTTCTTCGGCACGCCGCCGCCGATCATGAGAAGGCCCGACGCGGGCGCCGCGATCTTGATCTCCGTCAGTTCACGGAAGTCCTTCACCGAGTCGATGGAGACGTGGTTCTTGGGGCGCTTGTGCTGGTGCAGCACGAGGCCGAAGCCCGCGCTGGAGTCGGAGAAGGCCGGGCAGAAGATGGGCACGTCGTTCTCGTAGGCGACCTGGACCAGCGAGTCCTTTTTCTTTGCGTTCTTTGTCAGGTATCTTCCCATCTCCCTGATGAACTCGCGCGACGAGTAGGGCCGGGGCGGGAGCTGATCGGCGATCTCGGTGACGGTCTTGTCGCAGTGCTGGAGCTGCTCTTCGTCGATGTAGGTGTCGTAGATGCGGTCGATGTAGAGCCTGCGAAGCTCGCGGTCGTCGACGTGGGGCGATCCCTGGTAGTGCCTGAAGCCGAGAGCCTCGAAAAAATCCATGTCCACGATGGAGGCCCCCGTGGCCACGATGGCGTCGACCATGTTGTGCTTCACCATGTCGGCATAGATCTGCATGCAGCCCGCGGCGCTCGTGCTCCCGGCGATGGTGAGGAAGATGACGCAGTTGCGGTCGGCGAGCATGCGGTTGTACATCTCGGCCGCCGAGGCGAGATCTCGAGCCGAGAAGGACATCTTCTTCATCGAGTCGATGATGTCAACGGCGTCGATCGCCCGGATGTCGATGTGCTCGACTTTGGATTTCAGGAATTCCTGCTTCTTCTTGTCGATTTTCTTTGCCATGAAAAACTCTTTTCCCCTTCGGTAATTATTGTTACTTCTTACCTCAAGGCCCCGAAAAAGTCAAAAAAGATAGGGGGTCAGGCCTGATTATTGACATTTTCCCCTTCCAGGGCTCGGATCACGTTCCCGGCTTCGTCTTTCGTACTTTCGTCATCGACAGGATACCTGGAAATGGCAGAGGGATCTTTTCCCAGGAACTCCGCAATCTCTTTGACTCTATACGAAAAATGCAGTGCAACCCGGCAAAAGGTCGTTCGAGCCCCGGAAATCTCCCGCGACTTGCCCTTTGACCGTATCTCTTCCCGGGAAATGCCAGTGATGGTCTCGACGACGGCCAAGATTTGCTCAAAGGAATGTCGTCTGGGCTTTTTCTTGTCCGTGATCACTGTTCTGGTCCTGTCTACGATGGCATCTACAAACTGATCATCACCCAGGAACCGCTGGTCGACCGTCCCGTAAATTTCTTTCCTGTCCGCACAGGTCGAATCATTCATGAAATCAAGGTATCGACTGACCGCCGAGACTTTCTTCGGATCGAAGCAGTGGAGAACGAAGTCGACGTCGACTAGAATGTCTTTGTGCCCCAGGTAAGCATGGTGACTGGACCAGCAATATTCATCCGGTCTGCTGCTGATCTTTGCCCGTACCGGGTTGAGATGGATGTACTTGAGCAGTGTCAGCAGGTAGGCATCGCCGTCGCAGAGGATTGACTTGTAGCGCCCCTGAAAAAGGTGTCCCGCTACTTCGTATTTTCGGTTGAAGTAGGCCGTGTAGCTTTGCTGCAGGCCCTGCATGACCTTTGAGAGACGGGTATCTGCTGTTTTCATGAGCAGGTGCAGATGGTTGGGCATCAAGGCAAAGGCATACAACTTGTAATGGTATCTTTTTTTATAACGCAAAAGCAGATCAAGGTACCTTCCGTAATCCTCCTTTGAGCGAAAGATGGTTTCCTTCCGGTTACCGCGAGCGACAACGTGATAGAGAGCGCCTTCGAATTCGATGCGGGGTTTTCGTGCCATTCGAGATAGATACAGCCGGAAAGGGGAAATGTCAATAATCAGGCCTGACCCCGTTGTTTTGCTTGCATCGGGCGGGTTGCTCTGTTACTTCCTTTCCATGGATCTCTTTTCAACCCGCGAGATTCTGACCGTCACGGAGCTCACCCGGCAGGTCCAGGACATCCTGGAGGGCACCTTTGACCAGCTCTGGGTCGAAGGGGAGGTCTCGAATTTGCGCCGGCCCGCCTCGGGCCATCTCTACTTCACCCTGAAAGACGAGGAAAGCCAGGTCCGGGCCGTGCTCTTCCGGCCCGTCGCCCGCGCGCTCAAATTCGACCTCGAGGACGGGATGCACGTCCTCTGCCGGGCGCGGATGAACGTCTACAGGCCCCGCGGCGAGTACCAGCTCATCCTGGACTACGCCGAGCCCAGGGGTGTAGGCGCCCTGCAGATCGCCTACGAGCAGTTGAAAGCCAGGCTTCAGGCCGAGGGGCTCTTCGATCCCGTCCACAAAAAGCCCGTCCCCTACCTTCCTTCGCGGATCGGGGTTGTCACCTCTCCTTCGGGCGCCGTCATCCGGGACATCCTGAACATCACGAAGCGCCGCTTTCCTTCCGTGGACATCCTCATCGCCCCCGTTCGGGTGCAGGGCGCCGAGGCCCCCGCCGAAATCGTCGAGGCCCTCCGCCGTCTGAACGAGCTGCCCGGTATCGACGTGATCATCGTGGCACGGGGCGGCGGTTCACTGGAGGATCTCATGGCCTTCAACAACGAGGGGGTTGCCCGGGCCATCTTCGCCTCGCGTGTCCCCGTCATCAGCGCCGTGGGCCACGAGATCGACTTCACCATTGCCGACTTCGTTGCCGACATGCGGGCGCCCACCCCTTCGGCGGCGGCCGAACTCGTCGTCCCCATGCGAAGCGACCTTTCCCAGCAGATCCGGGCGCTCACCGCGCGGCTTGTAAGCGGCGCAGAGCGGCTGTTGAAGCTCCGGAAGGACCGGCTGGAAACGCTTGCCGAGCGGGTCCGCGACCCCCGGCGCCGCCTCGTCGACCTGCGGCTCGGCCTTGACGAGCGGTTAAACAGCCTGAGTGCATCCCTCGTCCGCCGGGCGCGCACCGAACGCGACAGGCTGCGCCACTTCGAGACGCACCTGCAGTACCTGAGCCCGGGAGTGAGGCTGGCAAACCTCACCTTTGTTCTTGATAATATGAGGAAAAGCATGATAACGGGAATCTCCCGCCAGGTGGAAGACATGCGGACGAGGCTAGCGGGCCGCACGGCCCTGCTCGACAGCCTCAGCCCTCTGGGGGTGCTTGCCCGGGGGTACGCCATTGCCCGGACGATGCCCGAGGGGCGGGTGATCCGGGATGCAAAAGAACTTTCAGCGGGGGACCCCGTTGGCATAAATGTTGCGAAAGGTCGGTTCGATGCCGTCGTCACCAAGATCGAAGAAGCATGACGCCATGGCAGAGGCCAAGTTCGAGGACGCCCTGTCGAAGCTCGAGGAGATCGTGCGGAAGATGGAACAGGGCGAGCTGACCCTCGACGAGTCCCTGGCCTCCTTCGAGGAGGGGATTCGTCTTGCGAGGCTTTGCTCGCGCAAGCTCGACGAGGCCGAACGAAGGATCGAGATCCTTCTCAAAAAGGAGGGCGACGTGGAAGTCAAGCCCTTCAAGCTCGAACCGGAAGGAGATGACCACTAACCCCATTTCCCTGGACGAGTACCTCGAGACGCGGAAGACCCTCGTCGATCAGGCTCTGGAGCTTTACCTTCCTGCAGAGTCGACCGAACCTGCCGTGATCTTCAGGTCCGCCCGATACAGTGTATTTGCCGGGGGAAAGCGCCTTCGCCCGATCCTCTGCATCGGAGCCGCCGAGGCCGTCGGCGGCCCGATCGACGCCGTCATGCCTACGGCCTGCGCGCTCGAGCTCATCCACACCTACTCCCTCATCCACGACGATCTCCCGGCTATGGACAACGACGATACCCGGCGCGGCAAGCCGACGAGCCACAAGGTCTTTGGCGAGGCCGTCGCCATCCTGGCGGGCGATGCCCTGCTCACGGACGCCTTTCGGATCATCGCGGGGCGTACCCCCGTGGGAGTCGTCAAGGCCGAGAAGCTGCTGCAGGTGATCCAGGAGATCGCGCTTGCAGCGGGCTGGTTCGGCATGGTGGGCGGCCAGGTGGTGGACATCGAGTCGGAAGGGAAACCGCCCGACGAGAAGACGCTCAACTTCATCCACACGCGCAAGACGGGCGCCCTGATCACCGTGTCGCTTCGGGCCGGGGCCCTCCTCGGCGGGGCCGACGACGATGCGCTCGATGCGCTGACGGAATACGGGCGCCACGCGGGGCTTGCGTTTCAGATTGCCGATGATATCTTGAATGTCGAAGGCGACGCAAAGGCCCTGGGCAAGGGCACCGGGAGCGACCAGTCCCGGGGGAAGCTCACGTACCCCGCTCTTGTAGGGGTCGAGACCTCGCGGCGCCTTGCCGCGGAACTCGTGGAGAAAGCCCTCGGGGATCTCAGCGCACTGGGCGAGAGGGCCGAGCCCCTGAGGTTGATCGCACGGTTCATCGTGGACCGAAAAACATAATCCCCCTATGGGGACCCCTTCCTTTCAGTCCTCTCCCGCCGGGGGAGAGGAAGATCGAGGTAGAGGGTATTCCTGGGGGGGGATTCAGGTGCACAGGAACACAGAACGGGTTAAACAAGGCATGCTGGAAAAAATCAATTCGCCGGCCGACATCAAGCTTCTCCGCCAGGAGGAGCTTGAAATCCTTGCCGAGGACATCCGCAGGGTCATCATCGAGACCTGCTCTAAAAACGGCGGCCACCTGGCCCCCTCGCTGGGCACCGTGGAGCTCACCCTTGCCCTCCACTACGTCTTCGATGCCCCCCGGGACAAGATCGTCTGGGACGTGGGACACCAGGCCTACGCCCACAAGCTGATCACGGGCCGGCGCGACCGGTTCCACACGCTGAGAAAAAGCGGCGGCGTCTGCGGCTTTCCGAGACGCGAGGAGAGCATCTACGACGTCTTCAGCGTGGGCCACAGCAGCACCTCGATCTCGGCTGCGGCCGGGATCGCCGAGGCTCGCTGCCTCAAGGGCGAGAGCTACAAGGTTGTCGCCGTCATCGGCGACGGTTCCATGACGGCGGGCCTGGCCTTCGAGGGCCTCAACTGGGCCGGCGACCGCAAGAAGGACCTCATCATCATCCTCAACGACAACGAGATGTCGATCTCGCCCAACGTGGGCGCACTGTCGGCCTACCTCAACGAGATCATGACGGGCCGCCGGGTCACCAGGCTCCGCAACGACGTCAAGCAGTTCCTCCGGGGCATCCCCAACGTGGGCGAGCAGGTGGTGAAGATCTCCCGCCAGGCCGAGGAGGCCCTCAAGTCCTTCCTGACCCCCGGTGCCCTCTTCGAGGAACTGGGCTTCGAGTACGTGGGGCCCCTGGAGGGGCACCGCCTCGACCATCTCATTAAAATGCTCCGCAACGTCAAGGAACACAACCGCCCCGTGCTGGTCCACGTGCTGACGAGAAAGGGCAAGGGGTACCCCTTTGCCGAGCTGGATCCCACGAAGTTCCACGGCATCGGCCCCTTCAACGCCCGGACGGGCGACCTCACCGCGGATCCGGGCGGCATCCCCAGTTACACGGAGGTCTTCGGACGGACGATGATCCAGCTCGCCCGGGAAAACCCGAAGGTCGTGGCCATCACGGCGGCCATGTGCAGCGGGACGGGCCTCGATGCCTACGCGAAGGAGTTCCCCGAGCGGTTCTTCGACGTGGGGATCGCCGAGCAGCACGGCGTGACCTTCGCCGCAGGGATGGCGACGGAAGGGATCATCCCCGTCGTGGCCGTCTACTCCACCTTCATGCAGCGGGCCTACGACCAGGTGCTGCACGACGTCTGCCTCCAGAAACTTCCCGTGGTGCTCGCCATGGACCGCGGCGGCATCGCGGGCGACGACGGCGCGACCCACAACGGCGTCTTCGACTTCTCGTACCTGAGATCCATCCCGAACATCGTCGTCATGGCGCCCAAGGACGAGAACGAACTGCAGCACATGCTCAAGACAGCCGTCGAGTGCGGCGGCCCCGCCTCGGTGCGCTACCCCCGCGGCAAGGGGGTCGGCGTGCCGCTCGACGAGACCCCGAAGGCCCTCGAGATCGGCAAGGCCGAGATTCTCCTTGAAGGGGCCGACGTGGCCCTGTTCGCCATCGGATACACGGTGCGGCCGTCCCTGGATGCCGCAAGGCGACTGCGCGAGGAAGGAATCAGCGCCACCGTGGTCAACTGCCGCTTCGTGAAACCGCTGGACGAGGAGCTCCTGAGCCGCGTGGCAGCCGCAACGGGCAAGGTCCTCACCGTCGAGGAGAACGTCCTTGCGGGCGGTTTCGGCAGCGCGGTCCTCGAAATGCTCGAGGCGAAGGGGCTCTCAGGCATCGAGGTGAAGCGCCTCGGCATCCGCGACGAGTTCGTCGAGCACGCAACCCAGGCGGAAATGCGGCGCCGTTACGGCATCGACGAGGAAGGGATTTTCGAGGCTGCGCGGAAACTTGCGGGGCCCGCGAAGCCGGCGCTCAGAGAAGTCGTGGCCAAGTAAAGACGAAGCTGTTATTTCAGCAGCGAAGGATGTCAATCCTGTCATTCCTGGCTTGACCAGGAATCCATCTGCACACTGGATCCCCGCCTCCGCGGGGATGACAAATTCAGACATGTTCTTGCCGGGCAAATCACCCGCCATCAGCCATTTCATGAAAGAAAAATCCCCCAAAACCAGGCTTGACGTGCTGCTTGTGGACCGGGGCCTTGTTGCGTCCCGGGAGCGCGCGCGTGCCCTCATCCTGGCCGGCGCCGTGCTGGTCAACGAGGAGCCCGTCGACAAGGCGGGCGCCCTGATCGCCGAGGGGGCCGCCGTCAGGATCCGGGGCGGGGACCACCCCTACGTGAGCCGCGGCGGCGTGAAGCTCAAGGGGGCCCTCGATGCCTTCGGCATCCGGGTCGACCGGTTTGCAGCCCTCGATGTGGGCGCCTCGACGGGTGGCTTCACCGACTGCCTGCTGCAGGAGGGTGCCCGGAAAGTCTACGCCGTCGATGTGGGCTACGGGCAGATCGCCTGGAAGCTGCGCAACGACCCCCGGGTCGTCCTCTTCGAGCGGAGCAACATCCGTCACTTTCAGGGCGTGGGGGTCGAAGAGCCCGTCGACATCGCAACGATCGACACGTCCTTCATCTCGCTGCGGCACGTCGTCCCGCCGACGCTCCGGTTCGTGAGGGAAGGCGGGATCATCCTGGCCCTCGTCAAGCCGCAATTCGAGGTGGGGAAGGGCGAAGTGGGCAAGAAGGGCGTCGTCCGGGACCCGGTGCTTCACCTCCGCGTGATGGGGGAGCTTGCGGCCTTTTTTGCCGAACTGGGCCTGACGGTCAAGGGGACCTGCGAGTCCCCGATCACGGGTCCCGAGGGCAACAAGGAGTTTTTCATCTTCGCCGTCAAAAAAGAAGGAAGTCAGGAAGTGAGGAAGATCGGAAGAGCGGACAAATGATGGGAAAACCCGACATCTTGTTTTTCCCTGTACCCTGAACCCTAGACCCGAGACCCAGTAGTGATGATCAAAAGGTTCGTCAAAAACATCGAGATCCGTCTGGCCGAGACGGCGGGCTTCTGCATGGGCGTCCGGAGGGCCGTCGACATGGTCCTCGATATGGCCCAGCACAAGGGCGACCGCAAGATCTACACCTATGGGCCCCTCATCCACAATCCCCAGACGGTCGAGCTGCTGCGCAAGCGCGGGATCATCCCCGCGAATGACCTCGAGGGGATCGAGGAGGGAACAACCGTCATCATCCGGGCACACGGCGTATCACCCCAGGAGCGCGAGACCCTCAAGAGAAAGGGGGTCATGATCGTCGACGCCACCTGCCCGAAGGTGGGCCGCGTCCAGTCGGTCATCAAGAAGCACGCCGCGCAGGACTACCGCATCGTCATCGTCGGCGACGCCGAGCATCCCGAGGTGAACGGGCTTCTGGGCTATGCCGGCGGCCGGGGCACCGTCGTCAGCAGGCTCGAAGACGTGGATCGCCTGCCTGCCATGGAGAAGGTCTGTGTCGTGGCCCAGACGACGCAGAGCATCGACGAGTACCGGGAAATCGTGGAGAAAATCCGCGGGCGCGTCGCCGAGACGATCGTATTCGACACGATCTGCGACTCCACGGAGAGGCGCCAGGCCGAGATCAAGGATCTTGCCTGCGCCATGGACGCCGTCTTCATCGTGGGGGGCCGCAACAGCGCCAACACCCAGCGTCTTGCCCAGATCTCCCAGTCCATGGGCACGCCCACCTTCCACATCGAGACGGCCGAGGAGATCCGCGAGGTGCCGCTCCACACGTTCAACCGCATCGGGATCTCCGCCGGGGCCTCAACGCCCAACTGGATCATCGAGCGCGTCGTCGACACGATCCAGAATGTGAGGCTCGGGGCCGACACACGGGGCTGGCTGCTCAACCTCTGGCTTGCCTCCGTCGGGACCGACGTCTATGCCGCCATCGGGGCCGCCTGTCTGGCGCTTGCCGCCCAATACCTCCAGGGGGTCTCTTTCAGCGTCCTGCAGCTTCTCATGGCTGCCTCCTACGTCTTCTCCGTCCACACTCTCAACCGCTTCGTCGACCGCGAGGTGAGCGGCCTGAGGGGGACCTTTCGCGAGGAGGCCTACGCGAAGCACGCACGGCTGTATGTCGTCACGGCCTTTCTTTCCATGCTCCTGTCGCTGGGGCTTGCCTATTTGATCGGTCTCTTGCCCTGGCTCCTGCTCGCCCTCGTTTCCATCGTGGGCGCCCTCTACAACATGCGGGTCTTCCCGAGGGGTTGGCGCTTCCGCAGACTGCGGGACCTCCCCGGCACGAAGAACTTCTTCATGGCCGCAGCCTGGGCCCTCGTCATCGCCGTGGTTCCCTACATGGACTGGCCGATCGAAGTCTCGGCGGACATGGTCGTGGCCGCGCTGTTCATCTTCTCGATCGTCTTCGTCCGGTCGGCCCTTTCGGACCTCATCGAGATCCAGAGCGATCGCCTGCTGGGGCGCGAGACCATCCCCGTCGTCATCGGCGAGGACAAGACCCGCAAGCTCCTCAACGGGATCTCCCTGTTCCTGGCGCTGCTGCTCGTCCTTTCCTATCCCCTCAAGTGGACGACTTCGCTCAGTTTCACGCTGCTGCCCTGCGTATTTTACATGTGGATTTGTTTCGAGCTTTGTGATAGAAAAACGGCGCTTTCAGCGGCCGTGATCAACGGGTTGCTGGAAACCAATTATGTTCTCGCGGGGTTATGCACGATCGGCTGGCTTGTCACTCTGCGGCTGCTCACGTGAGGACAGGGGAGAGCCTTTGAAAAGAATTCTTTCAGCGGCCCCGGTCATCGTGGCCGTATGCTTCGTCTGGCTCGTTGCCGGCTGTGGAGACCTGCGGTCGGTGCAGATGGCCGACGAGGCAAAGGACTTTCACCCCAGGAGCATCGGAGTGCTGCCGGCCGACGTGGGGATTTACAAGGACGCGGCAGGACACATGGACGGCATCATCACGGACGTGCTCGTCAGGACGAAGTGGTTCCAGACCGTCGTCGGCGGTGAGGAGATCCGCAAGCGGATCGAAGCGAACGAGGAGCTCAAGAAGTCCGTCGATATCTACCTTGCGAAACTCCGGGAGCTCAACTACTCGGACCCCGAGCTCTGCAAGGTGATCAGTGAGCTTTGCGGGATCGAGGCGATCCTCATCCCCACCGTCGATGTGTGGGAATACACGATGCACGCCGGCGACAAGATCGCGCGGGTGGGGATTTCGATGAAGCTTGTCGATACCCGGACGGGCAAGACCCTGTGGAGGGCCGGCCATCAGGTTACGGAGGATTATTGGTTCCTGAAGCCGGAGCTCACCAGCATAGGCCGATCGATGGTGCGCAAGATGATCGACCGGATGCCACACTGATGGAGCGTCGCTCCATCAGTGAGTGACCAGTGACCAGTGACCGGTGCGTGAAGAAGTGAAAGAAGTGCCTGAGTGTCTAAGTGTCTGAGTGAAGAGGGATAAGGGTCCAGGGGATAATAGACAGACAGAATAGACATTTGTTAGTTCGTAATTATATTAAAGATTGAATGACGGGCATCAGGGGATGGACGGTTCGATTTTATTCTCATTACCCAGTTCCCAATACCCAATGCCCGATGCCAGGAGTAACCCGATGAAAGAGAAAGTCCAGGCGGCGCTCGATCAGGTGCGGCCCAACCTCCAGCGCGACGGCGGCGATGTGGAGCTGGTGGATGTGACCGAGGACGGGATTGTCAAGGTCAGGCTCACCGGCCGCTGCCACGGATGCCCCATGTCCCAGATGACCCTGAAGATGGGGATCGAGCGGTTTCTGAAAATGAACGTACCGGAAGTGAAGGCCGTCGAGTCCGTCTAGGACAGCGACCGTCACCGCCCGGCAAGCGAATCTTCACACGAAGGAGTTTCTGGAAATGGCTTATATTATCAGCGATGAGTGCATCGCCTGCGGGAGCTGCGAGGAAGAGTGCCCCGTCGAGGCGATCAGCGAGGGTGACGAAAAGTACGTCATCGACGCGAACCTCTGCACGAATTGCGGGGCCTGCGCGGATGTCTGCCCCGTCGAGGCCATCACCCCCGGCGACGAGGAATAGACCTGCAGAGAACCGGCTGTTTGATACGAGGGGAAGGTCACCCGCCTGACAGGGTTTCCCCTCTTTCTTTTTTGTGGCAGGCAGTTCAGCGGGAACATCTCCACCCGGTTCGTCCTGAAAGGAATGCCGATCGGTCATGGCAGGATGGTTCATCACCTTTGAGGGCGTCGAAGGGTCCGGGAAAACCACCCAGATCCGGCTGGCGGGGGAATTCCTGCGGGAAAAGGGCCTTCCCGTCATCGTGACCCAGGAGCCCGGCGGCACGCCGCTGGGGGAGCGAATCCGCGAGATCCTGCTCAACCACGGTGGATTCGACATCTCGGGCCATGCGGAGGTCTTTCTGTTCGCCGCGGCACGGGCCCAGCACACCGATCGCCTGATCCTGCCCGCCCTCGAGAAGGGGCAGGTCATCCTCTGTGACCGCTTCTCCGATGCCACCATCGCCTACCAGGCATACGGCCGGGGGCTTCCCCTGGAAGCCGTCCGGGAGGTCTGCCGCCTTGCCTCGCGGGGGCTTTCGCCACTCCTCACCCTCCTGTTCGATCTCCCCGTGGAGAAGGGCCTCGAGAGGGCTTTCCGGCGAATCGCCGGCCGCGAGGAGGCAAGCCGCGAGGACCGCTTCGAGCGGGAGCACCTCGATTTTCACCGCCGCATCCGCGAGGGCTACCTCGCCATCGCGCGGCAGGAGCCCGACCGGGTGAAGATCATCGATGCCTCGCGGGATATCGACTCCACCCGGCGCGAGGTCCGCGCCATCCTCTCGTCTTTCCTGGGGGTCTGACCCATGAGCTTTTCCTCGATTTACGGCCAGGAAGGGCCCATCTCCGTTCTCAAAAGCGCCCTCGAAAAAAAACGGGTGCCCCACGCCTTTCTCTTTTACGGGGCCGAGGGCATCGGCAAGCGCACGACGGCCCTCGTCTTCGCCAAGGCCCTCAACTGCGAAGCGGGCGGGGCCGATGCCTGCGATGTCTGCACCTCCTGCCGGAAGATCGACAGCGGCAACCACCCCGATATCCTCGTCATCAAGCCCGAGGGGCAGTTCATCAAGGTGGCCGACATCAAGGAGCTGCAGGAGCGGATGCGTTTCCTGCCCCTCGAGGGAGCCAGGCGCGTCGTGATCATCGACGATGCCGAGCGTATGAACATCACCTCGGCCAACTCGCTCCTCAAGACCCTCGAGGAGCCTACGCCCACAAACGTCTTCGTCCTCGTCTCGTCGCGGCCGCACCTGCTGCCCCAGACGATCCTTTCTCGGTGCCACCGGCTTCGCTTCAACCCCGTGAAGCGGGACGTCATCGCCGCCTTCCTGGAAAAGGAACTCGCCCTTGCGCCCGACAAGGCCCTCATCCTGGCTTCGTCATCCGGGGGGAGCATCGGCCGGGCCCTGACCCTGCACAAGGGCGATTACATCGCCCTGCGCGACTCGATCCTGGGCCGGGTCTCGAAGGGGGCCCTCGACCCGCTGGGCTGTCTCGCCCTGGCGGGAGAGCTTGCCGGCGACCGGGAGGACATCCGGGAGGCGCTCGACATCCTCAAGAGCTGGTACCGGGACCTGCTCGTCTTCAGGGAAACGGGGCGCCCCGAGGCGCTCGTCAACAGCGATCACGCGGGCGACATCGGGCGCCTGGCGGGCTCTGCCGACGGGTCGGCGATCCTCCGGGGCATCCGGACGATTCAGCGCGCCGAGGCCGCCATCGAGCGCAACGTGAATAAACCATTGACTTTGGAGACGATGGTCTTTACATTGTTTGCCAACAAGGCCAATTTCGTTGAGGATTCCCGCCGAGGCCGCGCAGGCCGCTGAGGGCGGGAAGGTGAAATCGACGTGAGACATATCGTAGGCGTCCGGGCAGAGAAGGAAGGGCGTGTGCTCAACTTCCAGACTTCGGACGAGACGTTGAAAAAGAACGACGCGGTCATCGTCAACGCGGAGAACGGGCCAAGCGTGGGGATTGTGGCTACGGACAGCAAGGCCGTCCCCCTGCACATGCTGCCGACGGATATCCGGAGCATCGTCCGGAGGTGCACCGACGAGGATCTCCGGACGCTGGCGCATAACCAGAAGCTCGAGCGCGAAGCCCGGGAGTTCTGCTTCGGCCGCATTCGCGAGCGGGGCCTCCCCATGAAGCTCATCAGCGTGGAGTGCCTCTTCGACCGCAGCAAGCTCATCTTCTTCTTCACCGCAGACAATCGCGTCGATTTCCGCGAACTGGTGAAAGACCTCGTCCAGAAATTCAAGACCCGGATCGAACTGCGCCAGATCGGGGCCCGCAACGAATCACGGATTTTCGGCGGGCTCGGGGTCTGCGGCCAGAAGATCTGCTGCACCAATTTCCTCTACAACCTCGACCGCGTGTCTGTGAAGATGGCCAAGGAGCAGAACATGCCGCTCAACCCGGAGAAGATATCGGGGTTGTGCGGCCGATTGATGTGCTGCCTGGCCTTCGAGTACGACTCGTACCTGGACATGAAGCGCGGGATGCCCAAGTGCGGCAAGCGGGTCGGAATCGCACAGGGGGGATCGGGCAAGGTCATCCGGCAGAACATCCTCAAGGGCACCCTGGCCGTCTATACCGAGGAGGGAAAGGAAGTCGAGGTCGAGATCAAGGATCTCAGGGAGGCCCAGCCCCTGCCGGCTCCGGCAGCCGATGGGCCGCCGCCCAGAGGCCCGAGAACCGGGGGCCGCGGACAGCGCTGACATACCCGCCTCGATCGGCCGCCCCGCCTCGCCGGGGGCACATCCCGCCGATATTCTGACAACCCAGCAGGCTCTTCACAAAGGAGGCACCGTGAACGCCCAGAAGGTCTTTTACGTCACGACACCCATCTACTACGTCAACGCCTCGCCCCACATCGGGCATGCCTACACAACGATCGTGGGCGACGTGATGGCCCGCTTCTACCGCATGTCGGGCTACGACGTCTTCTTCATGACGGGCACCGACGAGCACGGCGACAAGATCGCCGAGGCGGCCCGGAAGAACAACGAGACGCCCAAATCCTTCACCGACCGGATCAGCGCCCAGTTCCGCAACCTCTGGCCCCAGCTTGCCGTCACCAACGACTACTTCATCCGCACCACCGACGAGAACCACGTCAGGACGGTCCAGTACATCCTCCAGAAGGTCTACGACTCGGGCGACATCTACTTCGGCGAGTACGGCGGCCACTACTGCGTGGGCTGCGAGCGCTTCTACACGGAGACGGAGCTCGTCGACGGCAAGTGCCCCGACCACCAGACGGAGCCCGAGTTCCGCAAGGAGAGCAATTACTTCTTCAAGATGAGCAAGTACCAGCAGTGGCTCATCCAATACATCCACGACAACCCCGACTTCATCCGGCCCGAGCGCTACCGAAACGAAGTGCTCGCCTTCCTGCAGCAGCCCCTGGAGGACCTCTGCATCTCGCGGCCCAAGACGCGCCTGACCTGGGGCATCGAGATCCCCTGGGACAAGGAGTACGTCACCTACGTCTGGTTCGACGCGCTGATCAACTACGTCACGGGCATCGGCTACCCCGGCGGGAAGGACTTCGGCAAGTACTGGGCGGCCTCGGAGCACCTCATCGCCAAGGACATCGTGAAGCCCCACGGCATCTACTGGCCCACGATGCTCAAGTCCGCCGGGATCGGGCCCTACAAGAACCTCAACGTCCACGGTTACTGGAACGTGGATCAGAGCAAGATGTCCAAGAGCCTGGGCAACGTGGTGCGCCCGCTCGATCTCAAGGACAAGTACGGCCTCGATGCGTTCCGCTACTTTCTGCTTCGCGACATGGTCTTCGGGCTCGACTCGAGCTTCAGCGAGGAGGCCCTCGTGCAGCGGATCAACTCGGATCTGGCCAACGACCTGGGCAACCTCGTGAGCCGCGTTGTCGCGATGGACGTGAAGTATTTCAAGGGGAAGGTCCCCGCGCAGACGGCCTCCGACGAGGCCGACAAAAAGATCACCGAGGCGGCGGGAAAGACCCTGAGCGAGGTGGAGCAATTCTTCCGGGATCTCACCTTTCACAAGGTGCTCATCTCCATCTGGGAGTTCATCAACGTCGCCAACAAGTACATCGTCGAAAACGAGCCCTGGACGCTTGCCAAGGACCCGGCGAAGAGCGGCCGCCTCGAGACGGTCATCTACAACCTCATGGAATCCCTCAGGCTTACGGCCTATTTCATCTACCCCTTCATGCCCGACACGGCGCGCAAGATCCTCGACCAGATCGGCCTTGCGGACGTGAAGGAATTCCGCTTCGACGACATCCGCAGCTGGGGCGGGATCAGGCCGGGTGTCGCGGTGACCCGCGGTGAGGCCCTCTTCCCGAGGGTGGAGTACAAGAAGGAGGAAGAGGCCCCTGTAAAGAAATTCGAGATGCTCCCCGAGATCACCTGGGACGACTTCGGCAAGATCGACCTGCGCGTGGCGAAGGTCCTGGAGGCGGAGGCCGTGCCCAAGTCCGCGAAGCTCATGAAGCTCAAGATCGACTGCGGCGAGGTGCGCACGATCGTGGCGGGCATCCTCCAGGACTACAAGCCCGAGGAGATGGTGGGCCGCTCGATTGTCGTCGTCGTGAACCTCAAGCCCACAAAGCTCATGGGCGTCGAGAGCCGCGGGATGCTGCTGGCCACCGACGCCGAGAAGGGCGGCCTCGCCCTCGTGGGGTTCGACAAGGACGCCGCACCGGGGGCGAAGGTGCGGTAAGCGCTTCTCGAAATTCCTCTCGCCCGGGAGGCAGCGGCGCAAACCGGCTGCGAGCGGCGGCGACGAAGAGGCCGCCGCTTGGCATCACAATTCCCTGACCCCCGAGCCGGCCCATGGAAACCTTCAAGGACATCCTGGTCTTTCTCGACGCCCCCCTGATCACGCTGGGGCAGTCGTCCGTCACGATCTGGAACCTGCTCGTTGCGGTATCCGTCCTGGTCCTCCTGGGAACCCTCACCGCGAAGCTCAATCGTCTGATCATCTACCGGCTCATGTCCAAGAGCGACATCCAGCTCGGCGTCCGCGTCGCCGTGGCGTCCCTGGTGCGCTACGTCGTGCTCGTCATCGCCCTGATCGTCGTGCTCCAGTTCATGGGCATCGACATGACGAGCCTCGCCCTCCTGTTCGGGGCCCTCGGCGTCGGCATCGGGTTCGGCCTCCAGAACATCACGAACAATTTCGTCAGCGGCCTCATCATCCTCCTCGAGAGGCCGATCAAGGTGGGGGACCGCATCGAGATGGGCGGCGTGTCGGGCGATGTGACGAACATCTCCATGCGGGCCACGACGATCCGCACCAACGACAACATCTCCATGATCGTCCCCAACTCCGATTTCATCACCTCCACGGTGATCAACTGGAGCCACACCGACCGCAACGTCCGGTTCAACTTTCCCGTTGCGGTCTCCTACAAGGAGGACCCCGAGAGGGTCCGAGGGCTGCTCCTCGAGGTGGCCCGCGAGAACAAGGGGGTGCTCGTGACCCCCCCGCCCGACGTGCTTTTCAAGGAATACGCCGACAGCGCCATCGTGTTGAACCTCCGGGTGTGGACCCGGGACTACATCGACCGCCCCGGGGTCCTCAAGAGCCAGCTCTACTATGCGATCTTCCGGAAGTTCCGGGAGCAGGGCGTGGAGATCCCCTATCCCCAGCGCGATGTGCACATCAAGGATCTGCCCGGCGCCGCCCTGGACGGCGCCCCG
>DIFQ01000089.1 GCA_002419215.1 Syntrophaceae bacterium UBA5744 | reverse complement strand
TTGAACTCGATCTTTTGGAACAGGACTCGATGACGGCCCCCCCGCAGGGCGCGCCCGACGCAGCCGGCACGGAGGCGGGGCAGGCGCCCGAAGTCCGGGCCTCGCTCTCGTTCCGGTTCCGGAATCTCCTGCACAAAACACTCCCCCGGTTCAAGCGCCCCGACGTCCCCTTCAGCTGGAAATCCCTCCTGAGCTGGAAGATCATCGTTGCCGCCGGCGTGGCCGTCGTTCTCATCGTTGCCGCCTCCGTCTCCGGCGTGCTGATCAAGCAGAGGGAGGCCGAGCAGGCGGCCGCCGAGCAGAAGAAACGGGCAACCGCCGCCGTATCGACCGTCCATGAGGCCGTCTTCCCCGATTTCAGCATCGACCTCAAGGACTCTCAGGGCCGATACCGGTTTCTCCAGTGCGACGTCACCCTCGAGTTCCAGTCGGCGGTCGAGCTGACGGAGGACAGGAAGGTGGAGATCCGGAAGGTCATTTACCTGTCGGCCAAGAAGAAGGGCCCCGAACTGATCCGGGTTCCCGATTCCGGCGACCGGTTCAAGAAGGAAATCCGAGACGAGCTGCGGGATCTCCTGGGTGAGGGAACGCTGAAGGACATCTACATCACCCGGTATGTGATGATATAAAGAAAAAGGGTATCGGGTATAGGGTATTGGGTATAGGGTAAAGAATATGAAGACGCTGCTGAAGATATCCGTCGCCGTGATGATTCTGACAATGGGCGTTTCGTGGACATGGGCCCTGACCCCGGATGAGGTGATCAAGCTCAAGAAGGCGGGCGTGAGTGAAGAGACCATACGGCTCATGATCGAGCAGGAACGTGCCGGCGGGCAGCCGAACCCTGCCGACCAGATCGGCGTGCGGGAGGTCAAGGATGCGCAGGGCAACGTGACGGTCAATTATTCAACGGGCGCTCCCCCGGCGAACACTCAGAATCAGTCGGAGCAGGAAAAGGTTGAGAAGGCATGGAAAATGCTTCAAAATCAGAACAGGATCATCGACAATCGACGATGATCGGCGTGAACGGTAGTGGGGGAGGTTGAAATTTCGTTTCAGGATAACCACTTGAGCTTTTCCAATCGATGTTTTAGTCTGTGCCGGCGGGATGGGCGCCCTGCCGGGGACCGGAGAAGGAGGACATGATCAAAGCAAAGGAATCAAAGGAATCACGGGAAACGGACGTTTACCGGTTCCTGGAGCGCGAGTTCGAGGGCACCTTCATTGAGGAGCTCATCCCGGGGATTCTGCACAACTTTGCCAATCCCCTCAACGGGATCATCGGTCGCACCAGGCTTCTCCAGAGGCGTCTCGAGGAGGCGATCCGCAAGACCCGGGAGGCGTTCCCGGAAGCGGAGCACACCCTCTCCGAGGATCACGCGAAACTGCTCAAGGACATCGAACTCATCACCCGCGAGTCGGACCGGCTCTTCGACCTCTTCAAGCACGTTTCGGGGAAGTTCTACGCCATCGGCGACCGCAACATGCAGCAGATCAACCTCTCGGAACTCGTCGAGAACGAGATCCGGTTTTTCGATTTCTACCTCGATTTCAAGCACAACGTGAAGAAGATCACGGATCTCGACGGGGATCTGCACGACGTGAACGGTTCTCCTGCCGACTACTCCATGTTCATCTCCACGTGGGTTCGCTACGCGATGGAGGCCATGAGGGAGAGCCCCGTGAAGGAGTTCTTCGTCTCCACGACACGACGAAACGGCCATGTCATCCTCAAATTTCAGGACACGGGCAGGCCCCTGCCGGTAGAGGTGAAAGAGGCGATCCTGAAGGGCCGACCGGGGCAGGAACTGAAGGATGAGGGTGCCTCGAGGCTCCTGCTGGCGATTTCTCTCGTTCGCAAGTACGGCGTGAAATTCGAGATTGGACACGAGGCGGGGATCAATATTCTCGCCGTCGAAATTCCCTGTCAGTCCGTCGCGATACGCAGAAGGGCGGTGCGAAGGTAAGGCGGGGACAGGGGTATCGGGTATAGGGCAAAGGAGGGAGAACGTTACAAACGAGCAGTTTGAGTCAACGTTCCTTAACATAAGAAGCATGGCGTAATTAAAGATTACGGCCTGATCCGTCGATTGCATGAGCAGGGACTCCGGAAGAATCGTTCCGAAGGCCCTCATTGCCGCTGCCTACGGGTGAACCGTCCCGGAGGAGGTGATCCGGTCATGTTGAGGGCGGTCGATGTACAACAGGTCCTGATGCAGACAACGTCGGTGGAGCGACTCCAGCAGACGCAACAGCAGCAGTCTGACCTTCAGCAGCGCTATGTTGCCGTGCACACGAGCGAGGAGAAGAAACTTCACAAGGAGAAGGTCAAGGAATCGGATGAGACCGAGAAAGTCTGGATGCAGCGCGAGGAGGAACGGGAGCGGAGGCGCAAGATGGCCCGGGATCATCAGAAGGCGGAGCAAAAGCAGCAGTTGATTCCCGAGGAGGACGAGCCTCCGGAGGAAGAGCACGGCGGCAGGATCAACATCCGCGTTTAGCGGCCTGCCACTGCGAAGGCCCCGATGCAGTCTTAAAGCCATTGATCATCTACGACCCTGCTGATGGTGAAGATCGGAAGATCGGAAGTGAAGAAGAGCGGAAATCATTTTGTTTTTTGTTATTTGCCGATCTTCTGCTCTTCCTGACCTCCTAACTTCTCGTCGTCACGGCGGCAGACGATTCGGACACACGAGCAACCCCGACAGAGTCACCCGTCCTGCAGCACGGCGGAGAGCGGCGTTTCATGTTCATGACAGGCATCAATCCACAGGTCTTTTTTGCCATCCAGGTCGTGGCCGATGTGGTGCTCTGCGCGGCCGTGGTTTTCATCATCGCCCGGGTGAACCAGGACCTGAAAAAAAGAAAAAGTTTCGTCAAGACCATGGCACAGCTGAAGCGGCTCATCGAAGAATCCCAGAAAGCGACGGCCGGCCTCCTCGTGGCCATGGATGAAAGCAAAAAGGCGCTGCGGGATGTGTCCCTTTCCATCGACGAGAAGGAAGCCCGCCTGAACCATCTCATCGAGCAGGCATCCTCCCACATCGACAAACTCGACCAGACAAGCGCAGGCCTGGAAGAGGCCCTTCCCGAAAAGAGAACCGACGCAGTGATCCGGCTGGCCGGGCAGGGGTTTACACCGGCCGAGATCGCCGAAAGCCTCGGGATCTCGGAAGGTGAGATCCGCCTCATCCTCGACCTTGCCCGCCGCAGAAGTGGCAGCCGCTGATGCCTTCCCACGTCCATTTTCCACCTGTCTTCAAACCGCTGATCGACCCGGTACTGCAGATCAAGCTCGCGCATCAGCCTTCAACCGGCCTGTCCGTCGGGCAGACGGTGGAGGCCCGTGTGACGGAAAAGCTCGACGACGGCAGGTTCATCATCCGCATCGGCGCCAATCACCTCACCGCGGAGGCGGAGCCGACCCTGCGGCCGGGCCAGACGATGACGCTCCGGGTGGACAGCCTCAACCCCAGGGTTCTGCTGTCGGTTGTGTCCCCGCCCGAAGAGCCCATCGCGGCCGAGCACCTGCGGGTATTCCGGTCCAACCCCGACGCGCTCACGCAGAGTCTCGTCGAGCTGACCGAGATCGTCAGCGGCTCCCGGGGTGCCGACCTGTCCCGCCTCGCGGGCCGCGAAAACCTGGCGGCGATCCTCGATGCGCTGGGATCGGCCATGCCGGGGCGGGAAAAGATGGAGAGGGGATTTTCTCTGCGCGAAGCCGTCCGGTCACTGGGGCTGCAGCTCGAAAGCGACCTGAGAAAGGCCCTGGAGAGCCCCGGCGGGCATCGGGACACCGCGACGGCAAGTCTCAAGGAGAGCCTCAAGCCGGGCCTGATGAAGCTGATCGATGAACTCCAGGCCAAACTCCAATCCGTGGAAATCCAACCTGCCGATGCGAAGGCGATCCGCGAGCTGACACCGGCCCTGGAGAGGACGGTCCGGGCCATAGAGAGCCAGCAGGTCCTCAACGTGCACTTCCAGGAGACCGAGGGGAAGCTTCTCATCCAGGTCCCCCTCATCCTGCCCGGACTTGCGGGGAAAGCGGATATTTTTGTTCGCGACGAAGATTGGCGCCCCGGCAGGGGAGGGCGGAAAGAGTCTTTCCGGGTGGTCTTTGCCCTCGAGATGGATGCCCTTGGCGATGTGATGGCCCAGGCGCACGTTCACGGAAAGGCGGTAAGCTGCAGAATCCAGTGCGAAAACGAGGATGTGGCGGCCTTTGTGACCGGCCTTCTCCCCGCGCTCGAAGAACAGCTCAGTCAGATTGGCTGCACGGCGGCCAATCTTTCCGTCTCGGCAGGCAACGTCCGGGAGGCGATGGACGAGTGCCTCCGGGAAGAATTATACGGAGACGGGCAGACGCTCAATCTTTTCGCCTGAGCGAAGAAGTGTCTGAGTGCGTTAGTGTCTGAGTGTCTGAGTGAAGACAAAATGCCTGTGGCCTGTGTCCTGTAGCCTGTGCGAGTAGAACCTGAAAGTGTAAAACGGAAAGTACTGATGCCGGTAAGGAAGAAGAAAGATGGCGAGTTGACCAGGATGGCGGCGGCGATCCGGTACGATGCCGCCAAGGATGATGCCCCGAGGCTGACGGCGAAAGGGAAAGGCTACGTGGCCGAGCGGATCATCGAACTCGCGCGGCAGCACGACATCCCGGTCCGCAGCGACAGGGCCCTTGTCCAGATCCTGAGCAAACTCGACATGGACCAGCACATTCCCCCGGAGCTCTACCGGGCCGTGGCCGAGATCCTCGCCTTTGTCTATTCCTCGAATGAGAAGTACCGGGAGAAGCAAAGATAGGGTCTCGGGTATCGGGTCTCGAAAACACAAGTAAGGTCGGAAAGACGCACTACAGGCAATATTTTCCCGTCCTGCCCAAAATTACCCGTCCCTGGTCACAGACCCACTTTCTCCGGCCATCTGTCCCTTTTTGCCCGCAAAAGGAACCATCTTAAATAGTCATTTAAAGTCAAGCACTTGAATTCTCTTTTCCCTCTCTTTCCCGATACCCTGGACCCGATACCCGATACCCGTCTCCCATGGCACAGCCGTTGCTCAACTGCAGGTCAACACCGCTGTAAGGAGCAGGAACCGGCAATATGATGTACGGCGTAAACACGGCAGTCAGTGCCGCCGTCAAGAAGCTTTCTCAGCACGACTACGTGACCCACAACCTGGCCAATGCGCAGACACCCGGCTACAAGGCCGAGCGGCTCATCTTCGTGCGCAAGCCCGAGACGGACCTCATGGCCGAGGACACTTTCAGTCACGATCCCGTCGTCCTGATCGACCACTCCCCGGGAACCTTGCAGAAAAGCGGCAACCCGTTCGATGTGGCCATCCAGGGCGAGGGGTACTTCGCCATCGAGACGAAAGACGGCGAGCGATACACCCGCAACGGCAGCTTTACCCTCAACGCAAGCGGCGAACTGGTGACCCAGTCCGGCGATGCCGTGATGGGCGAGGGGGGCCGGATCACCATTTCCGGGAAAAAAGTCGAGATCTCGAACACGGGCGCCATCAGTGTCGACGGCAGCGAGGCGGGCAGGATCAAGGTCGTCGACTTCAAGAAGAAGGACGCCCTCGTGAAGCGGGGAAACGGTCTTTTCGAGGCCGCCCGCAACGCCGAGCAGACCGCGCTGGAGAACCCGGAGGTCCGCTCGGGCTATCTCGAGACGTCCAATGTCCAGGCCGTGAAGGAGATGGTCGAGATGATCGACATCCAGCGCTCCTTCGAGGCCTATCTCAAGATCATGCAGACGATCAGCGACCAGGACCGGATGTCGACGAACCGGATCGGAAAAGTTTATTAGGCACAAGGTTAAAGGCAAAAGGCTAAAGGGTACGGGAGGAGAATATGATCCGATCTCTATACACGGCGGCAACAGGCATGCTGGCCCAGCAGATCAACCAGGATGTCGTCGCCAACAACCTGGCCAACGTTCAGACCCCGGGATTCAAGGCCTCCCGGGCCGAGTTCCAGGATCTCATGTACCAGGTCAGCCGGCAGGCCGGCGTGCAGACCACCTCCGGGACCGCCCTGCCCCTGGGCATGGAAGTGGGCCTGGGGTCCAAGCTCACGTCGATCCAGAAGACCTTCACCCAGGGCGACTACCAGCAGACGGGAAACCGCTTCGACTGGGCCATCGAGGGTGACGGGTTCTTCCAGGTCGATGACGGCAACGGGAAGACCCTCTACACCCGGGCGGGAAGCTGGAAGATCAGCAAGGACCTGTTCCTCGTGAACTCCGAGGGCCTCAAGCTCACCCCCGAGGTCACCGTGCCCGAGGGGACGGTCACCTTCACCGTCGATGCCGGCGGCACCTGGACGGCCAAGGACAAGGCCGGGACGACCCTCTCCACGGGCCGCCTCGAACTGGCCAAGTTTGCCAACCCGGCAGGCCTCACCAACCTGGGCCGCAACCTCTACGCCAAGACGGACGGATCCGGCGAGCCCGTGACGGGCAACCCCGACACGGAGGGTTTCGGGACCATCTCCCAGACATTCCTGGAAATGTCCAACGTCAACGTCGTCGACGAAATGGTGCAGATGATCGTCGGCCAGCGGGCCTATGAGATCAACTCGAAGGCCATCCAGACGGCCGACAACATGCTGCAGCTGGTGAACAACCTCAAGAGGTAAGAAGCGATGAAACGGCACTTCGCCCCATGCGCACTCGCGGCATTCGCGGTTCTCATCCTGTTCGCAGTCGGGTCGGCCCCCGTCTGCGAGGCGTCCGCCATCGGCGAGACGGCAATCAAGGAGGCCGTGAAAAAGCACATCGAGGACAATGCAACCTGGCCCAAGGACCGGATCCGCGTCGAGTTCCTCGGCTCCATGCCCCGGGTGGACATTCCCGCCGGGGATGCGAATCTGCAGGTCCGCAGCCGCTCCGGCGAGCACTACATCGGCCGCACCTCCTTTGCGGTGCGCTTCTGCAAGGGCGACACCTTCCTGCGCGAAGAGACGATCCGAGTGAGGATCGAGGTTCTCACCGACGTTGTCGCCAGCACCCACGGCATCGCCCGCGACCACATCATGGGGCCGGGCGACGTGACGGTGACGAGCAAGTGGATGGACTCGGCCACGACGGGCGTCCTGACGGACGCAGGCGAGGCCGTGGGAAAGAAGGCCGTCGTGCGGCTCAACGCCGGCACGGAGATCACGAGGCAGATGCTGCGCTCGGTGCCCGTCGTGAAGAAGGGCGAGGTGGTTCGCATCGTCCTCGAGAGCGGCCCCATGACGATATCCACCGTCGGCCTGTGCCAGGAGGACGGGGGCCGGGGGGATCTCGTCCGCGTTCAGAACCTTTCGTCGAAGAAGATCATCTTCGCCCGGGTGATGGCACAGTCGCTGGTAAAAGTCGATTTTTAAAAGGATGGAAACGGTCATGAAAGCCTTCAAAATCTGTCTCGCGATGACCCTGCTTCTGCTGCTCACGGGCTGCCTGGCGACGAGCTACGACGCCGCCATGAAGCGCGAGCCCATCGTGATGCCGCCCTCGCTGCCGGAGGTGAAGGCAGAGCCTACGCCCGGATCGATCTGGCCGGGCGCGACATCGAACAACCTGATCTTCACGGACCGCAAGGCCCGCAACATCGGGGACATCGTGACGATCGTCATCGACGAGAAGGCCGAGGGGGAAAACAACGCGAACACGGAAACAAAGCGCTCGTCGTTGACCGCGGCGAACATTACCGGGATGTATCAGGTGAATCCGGACCGGACGATCATGTCCGGATACAAACTCGGCGGCGGGATGGACAACAACCACAAAGGCGAAGGGAAAACGAACCGCGACGGGCTCCTCAAGGGAAGGATCAGCGCCCGCGTCGTGAGGGTGCTCCCCAACGGAAACCTCATCATCGAGGGCCGGCGCATGCTGACGGTCAATTCCGAGGACCAGTTCATGGTCATCACCGGCCTGATCCGGCCGGAGGACGTCACGTCGGACAACCTGATCTTCTCCCAGTACATCTCCGACGCGCGGATCGTCTATGCCGGCAAGGGGGTCGTGGACGACAAGATGCGGCCGGGCTGGATGGCTCGCGTCGTGGACTGGGTGTGGCCCTTCTAAAAAAGGGTACAGGGTCCGGGGTTCAGGGTACAGGGGTGGAAAAGGCACGGAAAATAAAAGGAAAAATGCCCGGTGGGGCAGGGAACTTGCAAACAGTAAGAATTTGACGGTGGGGTTGGAGATGAACCTGAAAAGCGTGCATCAAGGAATTTTGACAGGGGTCGCGATCGTTCTTGCCGCCTGCCTGTGCCTGCCCGTTTCGGCCGGGGCGGCGAGGATCAAGGACATCGCCGCGATCGGCGGGATCCGGGACAACCAGCTCGTCGGCTACGGCCTCGTGGTGGGCCTGATGAGCACCGGCGACAGCATCAAGAACGGCTTCACGAAGGAGACCCTGTCCAACATGCTTTCCAGGCAGGGCCTCGCCATGCGTGACAAGGATCTCAAGTCGAACAACATCGCCGCCGTGATGATCACCGCCGTTCTGCCGCCCTTCTCCAAGGCAGGCTCAAAGCTCGACGTCATGGTCTCTTCGATCGGGGATGCCAAGAGCCTTCTGGGGGGTACGCTCCTCATGACGCCGCTTCGCGGTGCCGACAACGAGGTATACGCCGTGGCCCAGGGAGCCGTGGTGATCGGTGGCTTTCTGGCCGGCGGGAACTCGGCCTCGGGTAGCGTTTCCGGAAAGAACCATACAACGGTCGGCTACATCACCAACGGGGCCCTCATCGAGAAGGAGCTCCAGTACGATTTCGAGAAGACCCGCCAGCTCAAGGTAAATCTCTACCAGCCCGACTTCACGACGCTCACCCGGCTGGCCTCGACGGTGAATTCCCGCATCGGGGACGTGGACGTGAAACTCGTCGATTCGAGCTCCGCCGTGATCGCCGTCAAGAATTCCTACAAGGGTAGCATCGTGAGCCTGCTTTCGGCCATCGAGAACCTTGACGTCTCCGTTGACACCCCGGCCGTCGTCGTCCTCAACGAGAAGACCGGCACGGTGGTCATGGGGGAAAACGTAAGGATTTCGACGATTGCCGTGGCCCACGGGAATCTCAGTTTCCAGATCCGGGAGGATTTCAACGTCTCCCAGCCCCTGCCCTACGCCCCCCGCGGCACAGGTGGAGTCGTCGATGCGGGGCGGGGTGTCACCATGGGTTCCGGGGGGCAGACCGTCGTGACCCCGAGCACGCAGATCAACGTTGCCGAGGAGAAGAAAGCCCTCACGGTCATGCCCAGAGGGGTCACCATCCAGGACGTGGTCCGGGGTCTCAATGCCATGGGCGTCACCCCCCGCGATCTCATTCAGATATTACAGACCATCAAGGCCGCCGGGTCCCTGCAGGCCGACCTGAAAGTGATGTAGGAAAACAGAAATGGAAGAGATCCGCAACATACCTCCCCTGGCGACTCAGAGCCTGGCCAAAATGTCGGCCCGGGCCGGTGCCGCCTCGGCCGAGGAAGAGGAGAAGGACCGGAAGCTGAGGAAGTCCTGTGCAGATTTCGAAGCCATATTCATCAGTTACATTTTTCAGACGATGCGAAAGACGATCCCGGAGAGCCAGACCACGACCAAGATGCCGGGAAAGGACACCTACACGATGATCGTGGACCACAAGCTCTCCGAGGACCTGGCCCGCCGGGGCGGCATCGGGCTGCAGAAAGTCCTTTACAACCAGCTGAAACAGCCCCAGGGGGTCGTGAATCCGGAGTCGGGCAGTGGGGTCGGAAACGACCCTGCCACGAAAAAAACACTAAAGATCGAATAGGGTTTTGCCGATTAGTGTGTTAAGATTCCAACAAGGAGTACGACATGAAGATTTCCAAGGTCGACGACGCCACCCTCCAGATGATCCAGCAGTACCAGAAGACCGAAAAGGTCGAGGACCGCTCATCGGAGAAGGCCGGCGCCGCCAACAATCTCGTACCCGAGGAAAAAGTGAATCTTTCCACCACGGCAAAGGACGTTCAGGCCCTGCAGAACGCCATCTCGAGCCTTCCCGACGTACGGGAGGAAAAGGTCCAGGCATTGAGGGATCAGATCGAGAAGGGTACGTACAAGGTCGACGCGGAGAAAGTTGCCGAAAAAATGGTGGGAGAGTCGCTCCTCGACATCATTGCCTGATCACGGGCATCCCTGATTCACCCGCCAGAAGCTTCAACGGTATTTTCATCCGCCCAGAATGGCCGTGCCGGACCGGTACGGGAAAACGGACGTGACCGGGGCGCCCCCGCACAGGGGGCCCCGGCCGAACGGCCCGGTTGAGCCTCTCGAGGGGTCCCCGGCGGCCGGAAGTTCCAGGAAGGGTGTGCCATGTTGAACCCAAGCGTGAACATGACGTCAGAGCTCACCGTCGAAGGGAGTCTGGAATCCCTCGTGGATGCCCTCGTCGACGTGCTGAGGAAGGAAGTCGAAGTCTACGGCGAACTGCGGGAGTCCGTGGCCCAGGAGCACCGGGTTCTCCTGAAGCCCTCCCTGGAGGCGATCCACGCAAGCAACGCCCGGAAGGAAACCTGCCTGCTCAAGACGAGGCTTCTCGAGGAGGTCCGGGCAGGCATCACGCACCGCCTCTGCGGTCAGCTCGGCATCGGGCAGGAGGAGATCACCCTCACAACCCTGATTTCCCACGTCTCCCCGCGGCAGCGCAAGCGCCTCGCCGAGTGCCAGTCCGCCCTGCGGTCCCTCGTGACGGAGATCGCCGGGATGAACGGCCGCAACGGGCTGCTCATCGAGTCCTCGATCCAGTTCAGCGAGGGGGCCATGCAGTTTTTCGCCAACATGATATCCGGCGGATCCACCTATGCCGAGTCGGGACAGCTGAGAACCAGGGGTCTCAACGGCAGGATCTGCTCGAGCAGAGGGTAGGGCCATGTCAAGCATCGGACAGATCCTGAACACGGCAAAAGAGGCGCTGCTGACCCACCAGGTGGCCATCGGCGTGACGGGCACCAACGTGGCCAATGTGAGCACCCCGGGGTACTCGCGGCAGCGGGCCGTGATCGAGGCCAAGGGGACCATGGAGTCCATCGAGAACGACGTGCAGATCGGGGTGGAAGTCACCCGGATCCAGCGGATGTTCGACCAGTTCATCGAGGCGCGGATCAACGACCAGTCCTCGATGCTCTCCTACAGCGAGGCCCGGCAGGATGCCCTGTCGCAGATCGAGGCCATCTTCAACGAAAGCCAGCAGGAAGGCCTCAGCGGCGTCATGGACCGCTTCTGGAAGGCCTGGGACGACCTCTCCTTCAACCCCACGGGCGAGGTGGAGCGGTTCGCCGTGGTCTCCTCCGCGGAAAACCTGGCCGCCGTGTTCCGGGATTATTCCACCCAGCTTGCTGACGTGCAGGACAGCATGAACTCGAGACTGGCCGACAACATCACCCAGCTCAACAGCTACCTCGCCGACATCGCCGACACGACCAGCAAGATCATCCAGGTCCAGTCCGGGGGCGGCAACACCAACGACCTGATGGACAAGCGGTCGGAACTGCTCAAGAAAGTGAGCGAAACGCTCGATATACAATACATACAGCGCTCCGACGGGTCCCTGGACATTTTCATGTCCAACGGCAAGGCCCTCGTCCAGGGCGACCGCTACTGGGCCCTCGAGGCCGTGCAGAACGCCACGACGGGGTTCTATGACGTCGCCTTCGAGGAGGACAACACCGAGATCGTCAACGACGCCATTTCGGGGGGCCGTCTCGGGGCATGCCTCGACGTGAGGGACACGGACGCCACGGATTACCTCGGCCAGCTCAACACGCTTGCCGCGGCGATTGCCGACGAGGTCAACGCGCAGCACGTCGAGGGGTTCGACCGCAACGGGAACGTGGGCGGCCTTTTCTTCGATGACGTTACCGAGGCGAAGAACATGGCCGTCAACTCGGCCATTCTCGCGGATCTGAGCCTGATCGCGGCTTCCGCCACCGTCAACGGTGACGGCGACAACGCCCAGGCGATGAGCGGGCTACGGGATGCCCTCACCATGAGGGGCGATACGATTCCCTTCAGCTCCTACCTAAATTCGCTCATCGGGCAGATCGGCGAGGATGTGGCAGCGGCGAACCGGAGCTACGGTCAGCGCAACGCCGTGATGAATACGCTGATCGGACAGAAGGAGCAGGTCTCCGGCGTCTCCATCGACGAGGAGATGGTGAACCTGGTGCGGTTCCAGATGGGCTACAGCGCCGCCGGGAAGATGATCACCGCGAGCCAGGAGATGATCGACACGCTTCTGGGACTTGTGGAATAGGCAGAAGGCTAAAGGCTAAAGGCAAAAGGGCTAAGGATAAAGGGTAAGAGGGTGCGGCCATGGTCATGCGGCTTACGGAAAACCTGAAGTTCAACTCGACGACGAACAATATCTACCTGAGCCAGAGCAAGTACGCCGATCTCATGGAGCAGATCTCCACGCAGAAGAGGATCAACAAACCCTCCGATGACCCCGTGGGGGCGCGCGCCGTGCTGGATTACCGCAAGACGCAGGCCTCGGTGGAGCAGTACCGCCGAAACGTCGATGCCTCCAAGGGCTGGCTCAACATGACGGAGACGAAGCTCGCCAACATCCGCGACCTGCTCGTCCAGATGCGCGAAACGGCCATCACCCAGGCGACGGCGACGGCAACGGCCGAGACGAGGGCCACCGCCGCCGAGACGGTGGACCTGCTCACCCAGGAGGTCTATACCCTCGCCAATTCGCAGTACAACGGCCGGTATCTCTTCGCGGGCTCGAAAACGGAAACGGAACCGTTCTCCACATCGGTTAGAACGACCACGTCGATCGGGGCGGCCGAGGCTGCCTCGGGAAACACCTTCGACGGCGCCGTCGCATCGGGCGGCACCTATACGGGTACCGTCAACAAGACCTACGTGGTCAAGGTGACCACGGGCGGGGCCCTCGGCACGGCCGTCTGCGACATATCCGCCGACGGGGGGCGGACCTGGGGAGTGACCGGGCAGACCATCCCGGCCGGCGGAACCATCACCCTCGGCGACGGCGTGACCATGACGTTTGCCGACAGCGGCTCGAATCAGCTCGCGGCCGACGACATCTTCTACGCCGATGCCCTTGCCACGGGCTATTTCAACGGCGACGGCGAGGAGATCTCCGTCAATGTCGGCGAGGGCGTGTCCTTCGCATACAATCTCTCCGGAGAGGACATTTTCACCAACGGGGGAAGCGGTACGACCGACATCTTCGGGACCCTGCACGGCCTGAAAGCGGCCCTGCAGAACAACGACCTGGCGGGCATCCAGAGCGCCCTCGACGGTCTCGAGGAGGCTTCGAACTCGGTGAACCTCCACGTCTCGAAGGCGGGAAGCAAGCAGAACCGGCTCGAGGTGACGGACAGCAATCTGGTGGACCTCGATTACCAGATCACCCAGCTGCGTTCGAACACGGAGGATGCCGACGTGGCGAAGGTCATCACGGAATTCTCCCAGAGGGAGACCGCCCTGAAGGCGGCCTACCAGGTCGCGGCCACGATCGGGAATATTTCGATCCTGTCCTTCATGCGATAGCGAAAGCGCCGCGACCGACAGCGGCGGAAGCGGGGAACAAAACGCCCGGGGCTCGAACAACGGAATGGACTTGCCGGTCCTGCCCGGGCTTGAAAGGTGAGAAATGTTAATCCTGACACGGAAGTTGGGGGAAGCGATCGTCATCGGTCACGACATCAAGATCACGTTTCTCGAGATCAGGGGAAAGCAGCTCCGCGTGGGGATCGAGGCCCCCAAGGGTGTCGCTGTCCACCGGGAAGAAGTCTACCGGCTCATCCGGGACCAGAATGTGGAGGCTGCCCGCGGCAGCGGCATGGTCCTCCACCGGCTTCCCGACATCTGGGAGCAACTGACGGGCGAGGGGGCCAAGAAATGAGTCAGGCACGAGGAGGCAGCAGCAGATGATCATCCATACCGCCCGATTCGGGGAAATCCCCGTCGATGAGTCGAAGGTCATCACGATGGCCGGGCCGATCCTGGGGTTCGAACAACTCGACCGCTTCATCCTGATCGTACCGGACGAGAAAAAGCCCTTCTGGTGGCTCCAGTCGGTAGACGACGGAGCGGTTGCCTTCGTCGTGGCAAACCCCTTTGCCGTGAAGCCCGACTACGAGCCCGAGATCGCCGGGGACGTTGCCCGGGCCCTCGGGATCGAGCGCCCCGAGGAAGCCGTCGTGCTCTGCATCGTCAACATCCGGAAGGACCCCCTGAAGGTGACCCTCAACCTGAGGGCGCCCCTGGTGATCCACCCCGTCACGAAGCGGGGGGGGCAGGTTGTCCTGGAGGATCAGGCGCAGCCGATCCAGTTCGACGTGACGGGTGTCCCGAAAACCGCCCTGCAGTCGTCGATCCCGGTTCTGCCGCCGGGGGACCCGATCCGGATGCTATCCGTGCCGCCCCCGCCCTGAGGGGGAAGAAGTTGAGAGGGTGAGAAGGTAACGGGCTGTTGCCCAAAGGCACTTGAGCAGGATTCTTCCTGCGAACAGACGGTTTTGGACCGCTCTAACGCTTGCTTCACTGCAGGCGCAAAAACTCGCCCTTCGGGCTCAAACAGTTTGCGCTGCGGGCGTTTCGCTTCGCGAAGAGCGGTTACCCAAAACGCGCCTGACTTCGCTATCCAGAATCCCGCTCAAGCGCATTATGAAGAAAAGAGATTTGGGCAACAGCCCGATAAGAGGGTAAGAAAAGAAAACGAGAAAGCGGGCCCGCGTAAAACGGGGCCCGTTTTTTAGGCCAAAAAAACCCGCCCTGGCAGGGCGGGTATGTCTGCTGCAATCCGGGGTTGAGGTTTGAGAGCGCGAATCAGACCGTGTCGTCGAAGATCAGTCCGGCCGTCTCGCCCATCCGGGAGTAGAGGGCCTGGATTTCGCGCGCGGGGATCTCGCGGACAACCTTACCCGTCGATCGGTCGGTGACCTCGACGGCGATCATCTCGTTTGCCTTCCCGTAGCGCTTGAAGCCGATGCTGAGGTTGGCGGAGCTGAACTGCTCCATGAGCCGGCGGATCATCTGCTCCTGGGCGGCCGGGTCGGGCTGGGCTGCCACCGGGCGCAGTTGCACCCGCGGCCGGGCCACTTCCTGGCCCTGGGCTGAAGGCTGTATGTCTGCGATACCCTGTCCGACTTGAGCTTCCACTCTCATGATTCATCCGTCCCTGGATGGTCGTTACAGATCAAAGTTTCTCTTGACCTTAATATCGGCATATCCTTCCAGAATCTTTAGCGATCACTCAGGTCTTCACGTCGAGGAACTTGTTTTCCCCTTCGCGGCGGCCCCCGTAGTGGCGAAGGCCCGTCTGCTCGACCTCGAGCGCCGAGAGCTCTCGAGCCAGGCAGTCGCGGGCCGTCAGGATGGCCCTTTCGCAGCAGCGGTCGAGATCGTCGATCTTGCGGATCGTCTCTGCGATTCGGGCCGTGAGGAATTTGCCCCGGACCCGGATGGGCTCCGGCAGGCCTTCCCATCGTCTCCGGTCTTCCCACCCCTCTTCCCGGAGGGCCTGGCTCACGCGGTCGATCTTGCGCATCAGGGACTGGCGCCCGCTGAGAAGCTCCTGGACCTGTCGGGGAGCATCCTCCTCGAGGGCGGCCGCGAGGGCCTCCGTGGCGCCGAGGAACTCTTCGACGAGCCCCAGCTTCTTCTCCATCAGCGGCAGGGGGGATGCGGCGATGCGGCGGCCGGCGCCCGTCCTGTCGAGCGTATCCTGCATGGCGTTCATACGGCGCCCGCCTTCAGCATCGTGGGCTGCTGCGGTTGAGGCTGAACCGGTACCGGCACAGCCAGGGCCTCCCGGGGGCCGTTGGCCAGTTCCTGCCAGGACGAGCGAAGCTCCTCGAGCAGGCCGACGATCTCGTCGACGGTCCCGGTCTCCAGCCGGATGTTTGCCTCCATGAGGCGACGCAGCATGTAGTTGTACAGGGCATTGAGGTTCCGGGCGATCTCGCCGCCGCGCTCGAAATCCAGGGCGCGGTTGAGCTCGCCGATGAAGTCCGAAGCCCGGTCGAAGGCGTCCGCCTTCCGCTCGAGGTCACGCGCGACGATGCAATCGCGGGCGGCGCGAAGGTTGTTGATCGCCCCGTCGTAGCACATGATGATGAGCTTCAGGGGGTCTGCCGTGTTGACGTCTGCCTGCTGGTAGGCGGCAATGCCGTTTCTGACCATAGGGGTTGCGCTCCTCCGAGAGTGGTGTTCTGGGCTTCATGACCCCCGGGCCGATCCCGGGGGGCAACTACAGGTTATTGATCTGGGACTGCAGCCACGCGCTCTGGTTCTGGATCCGGCTGAGCGCCGTTTCCATCATGACGAACCGGTTGACCAGGTTTTCCTTTCGCCTCTCGAGCAGGGCCTCCCTGGCGGCCATCTTGGTCTCATAGTCGTCGATCTGGTCCTGGAGGGAGTCGAGCTTGAAGTCCACGTAGCCTTCGTACATGTCGGTGATGTAGTAGAGAGACCGGCTGAAGAGGTCCGCCGTGCCGACGGTGAGCTTCACCGTGCCCGCGTCGACGTTTTCGGCCGTCCCGGAGTACAGGATGGCGAGCCCCTCCACGTTCGTTTCGCCCTCGTCGCCCGTCAGGACCTGCCCCGAGCCTGTGGCCGCCTCGCCGTTGATCGTGCCGGCCACGTCTTCGCCGTTTGCGACAGTCTGATCCCCGCTCCACAGCAGGTCCGCCGTCTCGGAGATCGTGAAGGTGTAGTCGCTTCCGTAATTGTCATGGGTCAGCACGAGGTGGTTCCCCGCATCGGCGGAGGCGGTCATGGACATGGCGTAACGGCCCTGGACGCCCCCCGTGTTCGATGGGGTCGTCGTCCCGAAATCGAGGTCGTGGGCCCCGCTCGTATCCAGGGTGAGGGCCAGGGAACTCGTCCCGCTCTGCCTGTCGGCAACGACGATCCGCCCGGACGTGTTGATGGTGGCCGTCACGTTGTTCCCGAAAGCCGTCTCGATGGCCGAGAGGAGCCCCTTGACGGTGTCCGTGTCGGCGTCCGTGATCGTGTAGGAGCCCGAAAGTTCTCCCCCGCCGCGGCTCGTGCCCGTGAAGGTGATCGTGTCCCCGTCGGTGACGCCGGCCGGGGCCCCGGTGCCGTCATAGATGCTGCTCCAGACCGTCGAATCCGTGATCGCCGTCGTGTGGCCCGCATCGGAGTAGAGCGACTCGGCGCCCGCCAGGGCCTGCGTGTAGTCGTTCTCCAACTCCTCGTTGACGGCATTCACGATGTCGCCGATCGTCATGGCGGCCGTCAGGGCCACCGTGGCCGTCTGCCCGCCCGAGGTGATGGTCAACGTCTCGGCGCCGCCCAGCGCGCCGGCGACGGCCGTCGTCGAGGTGGAGGCGCTCTGGGTTGCGGCATGGGTGATATGGACCGTGTACTCGCCCGCCTTGCTTGCCCGCGAGTGGGTCAGGTACTGCAGGTCGCTCGACGACGTGGTGCCCCGCCCCGTAAAGAGGGAGACGACGTCGTTGAAGTTAGTCTTCAGGGTTGTCGTGAGCACCGTGTCGTCGATGGAGAGCAGCGAAGAGTTGTCCATCTTGATCCCCACGAGCCCCGGGATCGAGTACTGGCTGCTGACGCCCCAGATGCTCGCCGTGAGGCTGGAGACGATGTCGGTCCGCACCGAGTGGAGAGTCCCGTCGCCGAAGAGCACGCCGCCCTTCTTCTCTGCCTCGATGTCGTAGCTCGACTGCGTGTTGATGTACGAGACCACCTCGTTGTACTTCGTCACGAAATCCTGGAGTTTCTCCTTGATGCCGTCGAGGTCCCGGGCGACGTTGAGGCTCACCGTCGTCGCGTCGTCCTCCTTGATGAGGTTCAGGGTGACGCCGGCAATCACGTCGTCGATCGTGTTGTCGGAGCTTGTGATCTCGACGCCGTCGACCTCGACGGTGGCGTCCTCGCCGGCCACGATCTCGCGCTTGCGGGCCGTCGCCGCCGAGAAATTCGCATCACCGGCGACGAACTCGAGCGAAGAGCCCGCGGCCTGGATGTGATCGGTGAGGTTCACGGCGAGGCTCGAGCCCCCCGAGAGGTCGTCGACGCGGATCTTGCCGTCGGAGGTCACATAGGCGAGCACGTTGCCGTAGCGCGTCTCGATCTCGTCGAGGAGATCCTGGACCGTGGTGGAGCTCGTGATCGTGAAATTCGTGTTGACGGCCCCGCCCGATGCATCCGTGCCGGAAAGGGTCACCGTGTCCCCTGTCGTGAAGGTGTTGTACCCGTCGATGTTCTTCAGGGCGGTGCCCGCGGTGATCCTGGCCCCGTCGGTCGTCATGGCGTTGCCGGAGATCTTCCCGGAGACGTCGGTGCTCGTGTGATCCAGCACGCCGAGGGTGTTGAGGATGTTCTCCGCGTCCGTAAAGGTCTGGGTCCCGTCGATCTGGAGCCGGTACCGGGTCTGTCCGTCTTCCGTCTCGGAGACGACCGAAGCGCTCACCCCCGTGGGGGCGGCCGTGTTGATGGCGTTCTTGATGTCCGTGAGCGACATCGTGGCGAGGTTGATCGTCACGGTCCTGTCGCCGATGGTCACGTCGGCCGACTCCCCCGTGGTGAGGCCCAGAAGGGACTGGATCGCCACCGTCGACGAACTGAACCGGTCTCCCTGCGCGCCCCCCGTGATCGAGTGGTTGATGGTGGCCGTCAGGCCGTCCTTCCATCCGAAGCGCTGGACGAGGTCCGTCGTCGCGCCGTTTTTCAGGGTGATGCCATCGGCGCCCGTCGTGTCGCTCGTCAGGATAAGCCGGTAGTCGCTCGTCCCGAACTTGACCACCGAGGCCGTGACCCCCGAGGGGTCCGTTCCCGTGTTGAGGCTGTTGATCGTCTCGGCCACGTCGAGAAGCGTGTCCGTGGCGCCGATCGTGGCCACCTTGCCGTTGAGGACGATGTCGCCTGCGTAGCTTGTCCCCAGGGCTGTCGTCTGGCTCGTGAAGGGGTTGGATGAGAGCTTCTGCGCCGTCGCCAGGTTGGTGATCTTGAGGCTGTAGGAGCCCACGGAGGCATACTCGGAGGCCGTCACGGAGAGCAGGTCCTCGCCGTCCACGGTGGCGCTGTTTGTGGACATCTGGGAGGAGTAGACGTTGAAGTGCCGGGGCTTGTTGATGGCCTCGACGGCTGTTTTCAGCGAAAGGAGCTTCGTGTTGAAGCCCTGCCACTCCTTGAGCTTTGCCTCGACGGCCGTCTTCTTGCTTTCCATCAGGTCGACGCGCTTGTGATCGATGGCGATCAGCTGGTCCACCATGGTTCGCCAGTCGATGCCGCTGGCAAGCCCGCTGATGAGGTTGGTGCTCAGTGCCATGGGTGCCTCTCAGAAACGTCGGTTGAGTCTTCCGGGGGACCGGGAAAATGTGGCCTCCCCTTGTTGTTTTTATCGGAAAAAGTTTCCCGAAACTTTAATCTTTCCAATGATTAAGCAAGATGTCTGCCATGAAAAAGCCCCGCATCCCGGGGGCGGGATGCGGGGCCGCGGTGAAACGGTTGCGTTGGTTTCGTTGCCTTCTTGGATTACCTTCCGCCGAAGAGCGACAGGACCAGCTGCGGCGAGGAGTTCGCCTGGGCGAGCATGGCCGTGCCGGCCTGGATGAGGATCTGCGTCTTCGTGAAGGTGGTCATTTCCGCTGCCATGTCGACGTCTCTCACGACGGAGTTCGCGGCACTGGCGTTCTCGATGGCGATGGCCAGGTTCGCAGACGAGTACTCGAGGCGGTTCATGGCGGCACCGATGCCGGCGCGGATGGTGGACAGGGCCACCAGGGCTGCGTCGACCTTGTCCATGGCCGTCTGGGCGCCGCTCATGGTGGAGAGGCTGAGCCCGTTGACGGAGAGGGCCGATGCGCGGGAATCGTCGATCTTGAACTGGATCTGGTAGTTGGAGCCGTTCTTCTCGCCGACCTGGAAGGTGATGCTGTCGACGTTGACGGACATGCCGTCCAGGGCGGAGACAACCAGCAGCGCAAGGGTCGCGGAGCTTGCAGCCGCCGTGGTCTTGAAGGAGATGCCCAGCGAGCTGAAGTTATAGGTTGCCTCGCCGGAAGCCTGAACCGTGAGGGTCTGGGAAACGCTGTCCGAGAGCCTCTTGACCGTGATGGAAACCGACTCGGTGCCGGTCACGCTGTACTGTGAATCGGCGGCGTTGTCCACGTTGAGGTTGTAGCAGTTCACGGCGGTCAGGGTCTTGTCGACGGATTTGATGCCGTAGCCGTTGAGCAGCACGGTGCCCTGCCACGTCGTCGAGTTGGCGATACGGTCGATCTCGCTGATCAGCTTCTGCGCTTCCGTGTTGAGGTCCGTCAGGTTCGCCGAGCTGTTGGCCGAGGCGGCCTGGGTGGCCAGTTCCTTGAGGCGCTGGAGCATGGCGACGATCTGGTCCTCACCGCCTTCCGCGATCTGCAGCAGGGAACTGGCCTGGCTGACGTTGCGGGAAGCTGCGCCCATCGCCCGGATGTCGGCGACGAACTTCATCGACATGGAGAGGCCGGCCGCGTCGTCGGCGGCGCGGTTGACGCGGAAGCCCGACGAGAGGCGTTCCAGCGATTTGGCCATCTGGATGTCGTTCGTCCAGAGGGCGCGGTGAGCGTTGATGGCCTGGGTATTGGTCTGAATGCGAAGTCCCATAGTGTTATCCTCCTTGATCTATGGATGGGAACAGCTGGCATCCTTGCCAGTTTGGTGAACGGGTTAAGGGTTGTGGGTCATAAACCGCAACAAGGGAACCGGGGCTCACCTCCTTTCCTTTACTCTTCTGGTAGGTATTATCGGACCGGGGGGCGGAGAACTTTAGGGGAAACGCGGCGGAGAATAAAACAGGAAAGGCCCGGCAAAACCGGGCCTTCGATTCGTGCAACGGGACGAGGCTGTCAGGCTTCGATCGCTTTCAGGCGCCGCTGGCCGTCGAGGAGGACCTCCCGGAGCGATACGCAGAGCTGTCCCGTGGCCCCGAAGAAATTCCAGGCCAGCTTGACGCGGTAGGCATCGGCCCACATCTGCTTTCTGAAGCGGCCATGGGTAACCTGCCACTCCATCAGGTAGGGCAGAATCTCCGTGAAGAAGTATTCCCCGAAGCAGGAGGTCAGGGGCGACTCGACGAGACCGTCGAGGGCATCGTTGACGTGGGGCAGGGCCTTTTCGATCTCCTTCCGGAGGGGCTTGGAAAGCTTACCCCCTGAATTTTCGATGTCCCGCAGCATGGCATCGAGAAAAAGGCACATCTTCCGGCAGATGCCGATGAACTGCTCCGTCAGTTCGAGGAATCCGTCGAGCTGGCGGAGTATCGAGTCGCCCTGTCCGGGCTTCTTCTGCCAGCGGGCGAGGTGGCCGAGGAGTTTTTCGCGGGGGTAAAAGGCCTCGGTACAGTGGGCCTGCAGGACGTCCTTGAGGGGCATCACGATGCTGCCCCGGATCCGGGCGCCTCCGGTCGTGGCGTTGATCAGTGTCCCGTCCCAGCCGTCGATGCGCTTTTCGTATTGCTTGATGCAGTTGAACCAGCCATCGCAGGTCGTAACCCACTCGTCGTAATTTCCGGGAACGGAAAAGCGGTCGAAGCTCTCGTAGACGGGCTGCTTTTCCCCGTAGAGGAACCCCCGGGCATGGGAGTTTCCCGTGTTGTCGAAGGCCAGGTCGTTGCCCACGAGGATAATCGGCGAGCAGCCGAGGTGGCGGGCCACCTCGTAGGCCATGTTGGCCGTCGACAGGCCGAGCTGAATGCAGTCTTCCAGGAGGTCCAGCCGGTCCATGAAGTTGTAGATCCGGTTGAAGAACAGAAGCGGCCCCCGGTAGGACGGCAATGTCGAGGGATGAACGAAGGAGACCGTGGCCAGGACCGTCTTCTCGAGGTGGTCCAGGTCCCTGAACTGTTTGTCGAAGCCCGGTGTGCGCTCGATCGTCGTCACCAGGTGGGGGTGAATGCCGTGCTCGTGGAGGATGCGAAGCGACGCATCGGCCGAGACGATGACGGCACTGTTTTCGGCCTCTTTGAGAAGGTGGATGTTCTTCCGCAGCGAGGGCCCCGTGGCCACGACGAAGGCCGGCCTGCCCTTGAAGAGATCCTTCACGTAGCCTGCACCCGGGTTCTGCAGGTATTCCCGGATGTTCGCGAAGAACTGCTCATAGCCCACCAGCGTGTCATAGGGATCGTTACCCCGCTCGGCGATGTAGATGTTGGCCACATCCGTGAAGGCCTTCATGACCTGCCGGTAGTAATCCCCCGCCAGGGCCATCGATGCCGGCCATGGGAGGAACTTGATCTCCTTGAGGCCGGTCAAGTGCGGCTCTACGGCATGGAGGACTTCGATGTAGAGATCCTGCTCGGGGCACCCCACGAGAAACTTTACGAGCGGGTTGGCGAGCGTGGCCGTAAAATCGGTCACCTCGAGAGCCCGCCGGAAGCAGTCAAGGTCCTTCTCGACCACGATGACCTTCTTGAAGAGACTGCCCTTCAGAAGCTGCAGGGCCCCATACCCCAGGCCGAGCCCCAGCAGCACATAAAACCGGGAGCGCTCCTCGCGGAACCGCTCCAGGAAACGATCCACGTCGGCTGCGGGCGAGGCCTGTTCGTAAAAGAGGACAGGCGGGTTCACGCCCCGGTAAAGGAGGTTCGGAACCCCCTGCATTTCGGAGGGCAGGATTTCGTAAGGGCCGCCCCCGGTTTTCATGACGGCGTCGGCCAGCGCCGGTTGAGCCTTCCGGAGCGCCTCGATATTTTTGTCCAGGATGGCTTGACTCATTGTTTCACCAGTACCTTTTCCAGGGCCAGGGTGCCGTGCAGGACAAGGGCCCTTTCCCTGACATGACCCGTCTTCAGCAGGGTATCACTGAGCTCCGTGATAAGCCGCAGAACGTCCTCGATGGTCTCGATCCGGTCGCTGCGCGGCCCGGACGTCATTTCAAACAGTTGATCGAGGGCGAGGACGGCGCCATCGATCCGGCCCAGGCTCATGAGGAAATAGAACCGGATGGCCTGGGCGAAGACATTGGACGCCGCTTCGTCCAGGACCGTCTCCAGCGTGGGGAATGCCTTTTCCATTTCGCCGGCCTCGAAATACCGCAGCGCCGCATAGCAGTTGTGCTCCGCCCGGACGGCGCCGTGCGCTTCCTCCCCCGGGCCCCTCGGCTCGAGAGGGATGCCGGCCATCTTTTCCATACGATTGTTGCGGATCAGGAAGGACGCATAGGCGCGCAGGAGAGCGGCGTCATGACCGGAATGCGCAAGGATCTCCCGGTAGATTCCCTCGGCCTGCCCCGGGTCCATGGTTTCCAGCAGGCCGGCAAGTCTCAGCCCCATCCTGCGATGCGCGTCCGGATCGCCGTTTTTCATACCATAGAAGCGCTTGAGCCAGCGGACCGTTTCATCCGTGTCGCCGAGGAAGGAAAAATCCTTCACCGCATCGAGTACCGTCGCATAATCGGACTCGGTGCTCTCGCGGTAGAGGGAGACTTTCCGCCTGACCCGATCCCGCCGATCCTCCCTGTCGTGGAGGATGTGCAGGGACCACTCGGGAAGGCGCTCGACGGGAATCCCCTGCTCTCGCAGCGCCGGCTCCACCGTCTCGCTGATGCGGCCCGTGTAGCGGACTCCCGGCAACCGGGGGAACAACCGGATGGCCCGGCTCTCTTCCCGGAAGTTGCCCGCCTCGCCCAGCAGGAAGAGCCAGTCGCTTTCGTTGTAGTAATAGCCGATGGAGAACCGGAATGCGCAAAGCTTCTCCGGCGAAAGCAGCTTTTTCAGGATCAGCCCCTCGGTAAAGAAGAGGGGCGAGATGTGTTCGTCCCCGTCGAGCATGAGAATGTAATCGCCCGAGGCCTTGTCAATGGCGAAATTCCGGGCCGCAGAAAAATCGTCGCCCCAGGGAAAGGGATAGACCCTGGCGCCTGCCTGCTCTGCAATCTCCACGGTTCGGTCGCCGGATCCCGTGTCGACGACGATCATCTCGTCGGCGATCTCTTTCGCGAAACTCAAGGCGCGTGCCAGATTTTTTTCTTCGTCACGCACGACCATGCAGAGGCTGACCGTTGCGAGCCTTGAAGGGCAGGTGCCGTGAATCCGTCTGAAGTGGGCCACAAAATCGTCATCGATCCCCTGGCCCGTTTCGGTGCGGTAGATCTCTTCGATGACCTCCGCATCGTCGTAGCGGCCGAGCAGCAGGCACATCTTGATGGCGTTGGTTACGATGAGCTTCGAATCGGGGCACAGATCCACGGCTCTCCGGAAGAGACGAAAGGCATGGTCGGGGTTTCCGCGGGCGTATTGGACCGTACCGGCAGAGACATGAAGCATGGGATGCCGGTCCCCCCAGTAGTCGGGCAGCCGATTCGCGATTTTCCCGGCCGTGTCGAAGTCCCGGAATCGAAGCAGGTAGGCCAGCACGAAGTGGACGATTTCCGGGTTGCAGAGCCCTTTCCCCAATCCCTCGATGATGGACGGGACATAGTGGAACCGGACCGTATGATAGACGGAGTGGGGCCAGACGAAGCGCTCGCAGAATACCGTGTCGTCATAATACGCCTGGTGACCCTTGCGGAACAGGTCGAAGTCGCCGGGGCGCTCGATCACGGGGGCTCCCGCTTCGTCCATCCGCCTGGAGATGGAGAGACCGGAGAACCTCACGGGACAGTCCGCTTCGGTCTTCAGGGTGAAGGCTTCCGGATCTTTGCTGCCGTACCGCGCGACTTCGACGCAAGGAAGAAGCGATGCGTGGACCAGGCGGACCTCTCGGGTCCTGTAACGGCGGATCTCCAGGGGAGTCTCCTGAAAGAGGTGCCGCGTGGGGACCCAGGCGAAGGGTGCCACAGATTCCATGTCCAGGTGCCTTTCGACGGAACACTCGACACAGCAGGGCTCACGATCCTCGACGAAGCGCTCCAGTTGTTTCCACTGCCGGCGGTCGAGGTACTCATCCGGTTCCAGGAAGAGCAGCCAGGGTGCCTCGATCTCTTCCGGGCGCGGGATGCCCGATGCCAGGGAGATGGTGTGGACCTTGCGGGATGCGTTCGTTTCGCTTTTTCGATCAGGCATGGACCCGGATCCCTTCCTTTTCGGCCGTGAGGTAAGCCTCCAGGCCGATGGTCTTTTCCCCGGGCCGGGGGATGATGGTTGCCACGACCCGGTCCAGGTACCCCATCCGCACGCCGGCTTCGTAGATGCGATGCTGGATGTCCGTGTCGTTCACCTTGTTCCACGACTTTCGCCAGCAGTGGATGTTGTACTTGAAAAAGCTCAGGTACGAGCGGTAGAGCCAGGTCTGCGTCCCGCCGATGCGGGGGTTGTCCTCCCTGGCGTCGACGATGTAGCGCTTGCCGTGCCGCTCCGCCTCGTAGGAGGCCGAGGCGAACTCGTAATTCCCTTCCTGGGCGAACCGCAGCAGGACCTCCAGGTGATCGGGCGTCCAGAGATCGTCGTCGTCGATCCTGGCGATCCACTTGCCGCGCACGCGCCCCAGGGCTTCGTTCGCCGCAACGACGGGGCCGGCAAACCAGTTGTTCTCGGGCGTGGGCGGGTAGCGGTAGCCCCGTGTCGGGATGTTGTAGAAGATCACGCGAGGGTCTTTGATCCCGAAGACGAGCTCGGCCGTGTTGTCCGTGCAGCAGTCGCCGAGGATGATGAATTCGAAGTTTGGATAGCTCTGCGCCAGGACCGACTTGACGGCCCGCTCCATGAGGATTTCCCCGCGGTTGTAGGTAGGGACGTAGACCGAGATCAGGGGGTACTCGTCCGGGTCCCGGTAGAGGTGCTCGAATCGGGCCCGGGCCCGGGCCAGCATCAGGGGCTCCGTCGCCCTGTAGCGGGCCGTGTTGAGCCCCGTGATGATTTTGTCCGCCAGGGTCCGGCGTCGTTTCACGCGTTCCACTTGCTGGGTCATGGGCATCTCACCTTCCCTCAGGCGTCCCCGCCTGCATTCTCGAGTCGCGCAGCCGGATGGCCTCCTCCCGCGACAGCACACCCGTCTGGAGCGAGCGCACCTCCTGGGCCGTGAGGTACCCTTCCCCGGGGGCATTCCAGACCTGCCTGCGGTAGTTCCATGGCGTCCACTCGGGGTGGCTCAGGAAGGAGCCCCGCACGGGACCCGGGATACCGTCGAGCGTTGACGCATACCGGCGGATGGCTTCCATGTCCGCGATCCGGTAGCGGCTCTGGAGAAACTTCGGCGACCGGGATCCTTCCAGCCGCTTCGCGTTGCCGGGTGAAATGAAGTCGTAGGGCTCATGATTGTTCGGAACCGCCATGGGCAGCGCGGCGCTGCATCGGCAGCAGTAGCGACGGACCTGGTCCCGGAAGTCGGAGGGGGTTTTCTTCCACCACCCCTTTTCGATGGGCCAGCCGCCGGGGCCGTCGAAGAGGTGATCCTGGGCCGCGGCGACTTCGCAGAAAAAGGCGCCCTTGGGCGTGATCGAGGCGGACCAGCGCTGCTGGATCCAGCAGTTGTCGATCACCTTCCACATGAGATCCCGATCGTCGATGACCTCCTCGACGGCGATGAGCAGGGGCTGGTGAGTCCCCTCGTCGGGGTCCGAGTGGTCGTTGTAGGCGATGTATTTCTCGAGAAACGTCTCGCGGATCAGCTCCTTGTACTCTTCCCACTTGTAACCCGCCGTCCAGAGCTCTCGGCGCTCCTTCTGCGGGATCTTCTTCCGGTAGAGCTCGCAGATTTCCGGGAATTGCGGGTGAAGGGCCGGCTCCCCGCCCATCAACCCGATGTGCCCCGGGAACCCTTCCAGGGAATCGAGGGCGCGCTCGACCATCGCGAGGTCCATGTAGAAAGGCTTGCGGTGGTGCCCCACGAAACGGGTGCAGTTGGCGCACTGCAGGTGACAGCCATTGGTCACCTCGATCTGGATGACGCTCATTTCATTCAACGGTCTCATGCTTCCTGTTCTCCTTTGTTCGGGCGGCCGCGCGGGTCCTTCACGACACCACGTGCTTGAGCTTCCAGCCGCCGTTTGCCTTCTCCCAGAGGTGGGGTGTGCGGTAGCGGTCGATGACCTCCCAGAAGTACTCCTCGCTCATGTCGAGGTAGGCCAGGAAGTCCGGAAAGTATTTTTTCGGGAATTCGCCGTCGTAGCGGCGCACGAGCGCCACCCCTTCCTCGCGGGTGAGGTGCTTGTTGCGGATTTCCATCTGGGCCTCGCGGGAGGCTCGGCCCATCCCGAACTTGATGTACGACAGGTACCAGTGAAACCCGTCGAGGCGATCGTCCAGGCTCGTGTACTTGGAATAGGTCCCCTCGGAGCGGCCCTCGGGGTTGGCCTCGAAGCCGGTGTGCTCCACGGAATAGTAGTAATTCTCCTGGGGGGTCCACTTGTGATAGAAGGAATACCAGTGCATCTGGGCATCGAGCTTGCGGATCTGCTCCAGGGGGGGCGACTTGTACATGTCGAAGGTCCGGTCGAGAACCTCCTCCTGCGTGAAGACCCCGTGGTCGAGGCCCACCCGGATGAGGGAGTCTACGCCCGTCCCCTTGAAGTAGAGCTCCTCCCAGTCCTCCACGGACTCGTAGGGCTTGTCCCTGTTCTTTTCCGAACCGCCGTATTCCACCTCGCCGTTCTCCCCGTAGAAGATGAGCGGGATGCCGAACTTCACCGCCACGTGGAAGGCGTAGCTCTTCTGGCCGAAGGTGAAGGGCTCCCATGCGTCGCCTTTCGACTCGAAGGCGATCCGGGCCAGCTTGCGGTGGAGCCTGCCGTTGGGGTGGAAGAGCATGTTGTCGAAGCCCGACTGGACGAGGCTGACGTAGTTCTGCCAGCCGATGTCGGTGTAGATAAAGGGCGCCCAGGTGACGGTGAGCGGGTGCATCCCGTAACGGACCTTGAGCTGGTGCGCCACGTAGTTGCTGTCCTTGCCCCCGCTGCCGGGGACGACGACGTCGAAGCTGCCGTCCCGGGAACGGTGCCGGTCGAGGAGCTCCACGAGCATCTCCCCGCGCTCTTTCCAGTTGATCAGGCCCGCCTTGTGCTCGTGGTAACGGCAGGGCTGACAGATGCCGTCCGCATCGATGTCCGTGCGCGGCCGCTGGTTGGATACGACGCAGCGCTTGCAGAACACGACCTCCCGGGGCAGCTTCTCCAACTGCCGGTCGAGGATGGGAAGCGTGCGGGTCCGGCTTTCGCTGACTTCGAGACTCGGATACATCCGTTCACCTCAATGAGAATTTCATGGTTCCGGACTAAAGGGTCATGAAGGTCCTGAGCATCTGCAACCCGGCCTCCCCGCTCCGCTCGGGGTGAAACTGGGAGCCCGAGACATTTTCCCGGATGAGGACGGAGCAAAAGCGGTCACGTCCGTAGTCCGTCTCCGCGAGCACATGCCCCCGGTCCTCGGGAACCGTCACGAAGGAGTGGACAAAGTAGAAGAAGCTTCCCGGCTGCACGTCCTGCAGAACCGTTCCTTTCCAGTCGGACCGGCACCCGGTCGATGCTCCGTTCTTCGCCGGCAGCGTGATGCCGTTCCATCCGATCTGGGGGATTTTGTAGGAGCCCTCCCCGTCGACGGGGTCCCGGAACCGCACCACGGCGCCCCGGATCAGGTCGAGGCCCCTGTGAAGCCCGAACTCGTGCCCCTCCGAGAGCATGAGCTGCATCCCGAGGCAGATGCCGAAGAGCGGCCGTCCCGTCGCGACAAAGCCGCGGAGGGCCTCGTCGATGCCCCGTTTCGTCAATTCCTCCATGCCGTTGCCGAAGGCGCCGACGCCGGGCAGGACCAGCCGGTCGGCCGAGGCGATCCGCGCCGGATCGCTCGTGATGTCCGTTTCCGCGTCAATATGGCGCAGCGCCCTCTCGATGCTGAAGAGGTTGCCCATGCCGTAGTCGATGATCGTTACCTTGCGATGGCTCATTCGATAGAGACGCTCCGTGATCCCTGCACTGGATTCCGGCATCCCGCAGGCGAATCTTCACGTCGCGGATGCCCATCGGTATGATCTTGTCGGCCATGAAGTGCAGGCTTCCGCGCTTGTGGCCGAGAAATTCGATATTGCCCTCTTCGGAAAATTTTTCCATCCCCGCTTCCTGCTCGAGGGAATGATAGTGGAAAACGGAGGCCGCGCTGATGGCATCGGCCTTTCCCGCCTGGATCGCTTCTGACAGGTGCCGGGGTTTCCCGCATCCGCCGCAGGCGATCACGGGCACCGGAACCGCTTCCGCCACGCGCCGGGTCAGCTCCAGGTCGAAGCCGCCTCCTGTCCCCTCGCGGTCGATGGAGGTCAGCAGGATCTCCCCTGCGCCCCGGTCGACGGCCTCGCGGGCCCACTCGAAGACATCGCGGCCCGTCACTTCGCGGCCGTTGTCCGTGAAGGCCTCGCAGCGGTTTCCGATCCGCTTGGCTTCAATGGACACGACGATGCACTGGGATCCGAAAGCCCTGGCGCCCTCGGTGATGAGCCCGGGTTCATGGATGGCCGCCGTGTTGATGGCCACCTTGTCGGCGCCTGCCCGAAGCAGTTCCCGGATGTCGTCGAGCGACCGCACGCCGCCCCCGACGGTCAGCGGGATGAAAATGTTCTCCGCCGTCTTCCTCACGATGTCCGAGAGGTTGTTGCGGCCGTACAGGCTGGCCACGATGTCGATGTAGAGAAGCTCGTCGGCCCCGTCCCGATAGTACTTGCAGGCGAACTCCCAGGGCTTCCCGAGCACCCGGAGCCCCTCGAGATGTATGCCCTTGACGAGGTTCGGCCCCTTGATGTCGAGCCTGGGGATGACCCGGATCGTTTTCATGCTGCTGCTCCTGTCGGACGGTTGCGCCATCCGCTCTGTCGCGCTGCAGTGCCGTAAACTTGAGGGTTTCTGCGGCATTGCGCACAGAAATATAGCAATAAGCATACCATGTACCCGGGATTGGCCGAGACAGTCGAATCCGTTCGGATATCCGTGGTTTGAAACTTGCAAGGGTCTTTCCCGTCCACGGACTCGGAGGGAAAGAATGTCTCTTCTTTTCATCGGTAAGAGAAATGACCCCGGCTGCCAGCGGGCCCTGGAGTTTGTTGAGCTACACTTCCCGGGCGCGGTCAGGCTCCTCGGCCAGCGGGGTGAGACCTTCCCGGAAGAACTTCTTGCGTGGGAGGGGGAGTTTCTGGTTTCTTACCTTTCGCCCTGGATCATCCCCCATGTCCTTCTCGAGCGCACCGGGGTTGCCGCGATCAACTTTCACCCGGGACCGCCCGAGTATCCGGGCATCGGCTGCACGAATTTCGCCCTCTACAACCAAGAGGCCGTCTACGGCGTGACCTGCCACCACATGGCGGCAAAGGTCGACACGGGGCCCGTCATTACCGTGAGGCGCTTTCCCGTCTTTCCGACGGACACGGTCTGGTCCGTCACGCAGCGCTGCTACGCGCATATCCTCGTCCTGTTCTATGAAATTGCCTCGAAGATCCTGGCGGGGGAGCCCCTTCCCGTCTCGGCAGAGACGTGGACACGGGAACCCTACAAAAGGCGGGAACTCAACGAGTTGTGCCGGCTCACGCCGGACATGACGCCCGAGGAGCAGGCGCGCCGCATCCGTGCCACGACCTACCCCGGCATGCCGGGGGCCTGGCTCGACAGGGGAGGTGCGGTTCGCTCCCCCGGGGAGTAGCGAGTCGAATCCCGGCCTGCCGCCAAGCCTCGGGGGGCCTTGCAGACCCGCGCGCCTTTCCTCACAGCCCGGTCTCGGCGGGGCTTAACTGCTGGCGAAGTTCTGTTAAGGATTCCTTAACCCCGACAACCCCTTGGTATAACTCGTCCATCTGGGTCAACAGATGTAGCGCTTCCCGGGCCTTTCCGGATTTCTCGAGAACCATGGCGTAATTCAGCAGCAGGTCGGGATATTCGTAAAAGCGGCCCTGGGCATACTTCAGGGCGCTCTCAAGGGATTCCATGGCTTTCCTCCTGTCTCCGCGCTGCCAGGAAAGGACGGCGAGGTTGGAGAGGATATCCGGATTTGCCGGGGAAAGGTTGTTTCCCTGAATGAAATGCTTGCTGGCGAGGTCGAGTTCGCCCAGGCGGTAGGCAATCTCTCCGATTTTGTTATGGACATGTTCGTCCGAGCGCACCATGGCAAGTCGCAGGAACACCTGCAGGCTGGCCTTCACATCCCCTGTTTCTTCCAGGATGCATCCCAACAGGGCCATCAATGGCTCCTGCTGAGGATTTTCGGTGAGTGCCCGATCGATGAATCCCAACGCTTCTTGCTTCCTTCCGGAATTTGACAGGATCACAGCGATCGACGCACGCGTGTATGCAGGGTCCCGGCTCAGCCCCAGGGCCTCTTCCGTACATGCATGAAGGAATTGCATGTCCAATGGCCCGCGATGGCCGTTCAAAGCCATGGCCAGTTCGAGTTCAGGTTGCCGATCCTTCTGCACGTGCCAGATGGCTGCGCTTTGACGGGCATCCGGAAGGAGCTCGCAAACCGCTCGAGTCACGCCCGGGTGATAGGTTCGTATGTTCACACGAGTTTTTTCGCTTGAGTAGGACATCCGGGAGGCGATCGTCAGATTGGATTTGCCCAGGGTGTAAAGATAATGACACTCCCGCAGTGGCATGTCGAAATCATGTCCGCAGAGGATGCCCCCTTTTTTCAGCTTCGGGTACCACGTGACGATGTCGCGCCAGACCGCATCATACCGGTGATCCGCATCGATGAAGATGATATCCGCCATTTCATCCCCGATGATCTCTGCCGCGACATCCGTCGTGCCGATCATCGTGAAGACGCGATCTTCGAAACCGGCCTCACGGATATTGGTTCGAAATACGTTCAGGACATCGTGATCCCTGTAAAGATTCAGCTGGGATCCTCCCTCTCCCGGGCTGCCCTTGAACCAGTCAATACAGTACAAGCGTCCATGCCATTGGCTGATCACCGGCAGCATGGCAAGGCTCGAGCTTCCCGTGAAGCTTCCCAATTCAATGACTTTCATATTTGGCTTGGCATGGCTTGCGAGGAGCGACGCCAGGGCCTTTGCGTCATCGTCGCTGATCCCGACCAGCATTCTGTCCATGGGACCCTCCCTGTTTCATGAAGTCCCGGCGTCAGGGTCATGAAATCGTTTGGGCATCAGACGCGCGGGATCCAAGCCGTCGAGAATGGAGACAATCCTTTTTGCAGCATGGCCGTCGCCGTAGGGGTTTCTCAGGTTCGTGAGAGATGCCCGGAATTCATTCGAGAGCGCCTTGCAGAGTGCGGCGCCGATCTGTTTTGCGCCGTAGCCCGTATCGATCACATTCCGTCCGCGGGTCCGTCCCTCCTGCCGGGTCCCGATGTTGACCACGGGAAGCCGGAAGGATGCGGCCTCCAGGATCCCGCTCGAGGAGTTTCCCGCCATGGCGGCGGCCCGGGCCATCATGCTGAGGTAGCCCTGCGTGCCGAAATTCTCCACGAAGAAAGCCCGCTCCGAAGAGCCGACGAATCGAAGGATCCTTTTCCGGATAACGGATGCCCCCGGGTCCGCGTTGGGCGCCGTGAAGACGAAGTGGCATCCCCTGAGGCGCTCCAGGGCTTCCAGGAGCCGGTCGATGTAGATTTCCGTGTTGTCCTGCTCGAGCGTCACGGGATGAAACGTGACAAGGATTGCCGGCATGGAAAGATCGATCCCGTAGCGGAGCTCGATCTGACGCTTTGACAGCAGCCGCATTGTCCGCAGGTTGTCCAGTCCCGGCGCCCCGGAGACGGTAACCCGCCAGGGCTCCTCTCCCATCCTGGTGATGCGCTTCGCGTATTCTTTCGTTGCCGCGAAGTGAAGGTGGCTGAGCTTGGTCAGCGAGTGCCGGAACTGATCGTCCATGGCCCCCAGGGTGATTTCGCCGCCGTGCACGTGCGCGATGGGGATTCCGAAGGGGACAGCGGCGCAGGCTGCGGCGTGCATTTCGAAGCGGTCTCCCAGGACGAGCAGGATGTCGGGCCGGTGTTTCCCGTAGACGCCTGCGAATCCCGATGTGGCTCGGCCCATGGCCTTCGCGACCGCCTCCGGGGAATTGCTCTGAAGCGGCAGGGGGACCCGAGCGGCAATGGGAAACCCGTCTGCCTCGATGGCGCGCACCGTCATGCCGTGGCGTCCCGAGAGGTGTGTTCCCGACACGAAGAGCGCGAGCTCGAGCCCCCGGGCGGCCTTGATCCGCTTCAAGACGGGCAGCAGCAGGCCGTAGTCGGCCCGCGAGGTGGTGACGACCCCGATTCGCCTCATTCGAACATCTCCAGGGTGAAGAGGGTTCCCTCCGGGACGGCGCGGGTTGCCCTGCGCCCGATGAGTTTCGGCAGCAGGGCCGGCGCAAGCCCCGTTCCGGGACGCTTGACGGCAATCATCGCCGGCGTCAGGACGGCGCCCCGCGGGATCTCGACGGCGGCAACCAGGCTCTTTCTTGCCACACGCGCCGTGTCCAATTCCGCCGCGGCCGGGGTCTTCTTCCCCGTCCCCAGGGCCGCTTCGACCTTGCGGATGCCGCGCACCATGGCGGCCAGTTCGGCGGGCTCCAGGGAGGCGCGGTGATCCGGTCCCGGGAGATTGCGGTCCAGGGTGAAATGCTTCTCGATCACCTTCGCGCCCAGGGCGGCCGCGGCCAGCGGGATCTCGATGCCTTCCGTGTGGTCCGAGAACCCTGCCGGGTGCTGAAAAGCCTTCTCCAGCGTCGCCATGGCCCTGAGATTGGCGTCGGCGGGGTCGGCCGGGTAGCTGCTGACGCAGTGCAGGATGACGAGGTGCCCGTTGCCTTCCCGCTCGATCACGCGGACGGCCTTCCGCACCTCGTCCAGGCTGGACATGCCCGTCGAGAGGATGATCGGTTTGCCTTTCTTTGCCACGTGGGCGAGAAAGGGCAGGTTCGTGATCTCCCCGGAGGGGATCTTGAAGATCTCCACTCCCAGGCCGTCGAGGAAATCGGCGCTCTGCTCGTCGAAGGGGGTGGAGAGGAAATGAATCCGCTTTTTCCGGCAGTGCCGGATCAGGGCCTCGTGCGCCTGGGGGGAAAGCTCCAGGCGCTTGAGCATCTCGAGCTGGGATTCGCCGCCGCCCGTGGTCTCGATCTGGTAGCCTGCCTTCGGGGCCTCTGCCGTCGCCAGCCGTTCGGCCGTGAAGGTCTGGAATTTCACGGCGTCGGCGCCGGCCTGGCGGGCCGCGTCGACAAGCGCGAAGGCCATCTCGATGCTCCCGTTATGGTTGACGCCGGCCTCGGCGATGATGAAGGACCGGCCGGGGTCCGTGACGTGTTTCCAGAGCGGGCTCACCATGCCGTCCACCCCCCGTCGACGACGAGGTTGTGACCCGTCACGTAGGCCGACAGATCGCTTGCCAGGTAGGCGATGGCGCCCTTGAAGTCCTCTTCGCAGGCCATGCGCCCCAGCGGCGTCTTCTCGGTGTAGCGGCGCCGGAAGGCCTCGGCCTGGCCGCGCAGCACGCCTCCCGCCGTCACCGTGTTGACGCGGATGCGGGGGGCCAGCGCCGTGGCGAGATAGCGGCTAAGCTGGTTGAGCCCTCCCTTGGAGGCGGCATAGCCCGCAGGGGTGGCCATGGCGGTGCCTTCGTAAATTCTGTTGTCGGGGCCCGTAAGGCCGTAAATGGAGCTGATGAGGATGACGGAGCCGTGCCCCGAGGCCTCCAGGTGGGGCCGGGCCTCCTGGGCGAGGACGAAGGCCGCCGTCACGTTGACCCGCATGGCCTCGTCCCAGGCGCCGACGGTCTGCTCTTCGAAAGGGACGGCCCAGCCGGCAATGTTCGTGGTTCCCACGAATGCCGCCGAATGGATGAGAATGTCGAGACCGCTCGCCGCTGCGACGTGGCGCCCGACGGCGTCGCGTGTCGAGGCTTCGTCGGCAAGATCGGCCGACAGGGCGAAGGCTTTCCCCGCGTAGGCCCGGCCGTTCAATTCGAGGCAGCGCCTGCGGCAGGCCTCGCCGTCACGGTCGAGGACGGAGACCGCGCAGCCCATCTCCAGGAGAGCCTCGCAGACGGCAAGGCCGATGTGGCCTGCGCCGCCGGTGACGATGGCGCTTCGGCCCCTCAGGGTCATGAGATCGGCGAGTGTCTTCATCATGGCTTCACGTGACCTTCCGCAAGGAGAAATTCGGCGAATCGCAGATCCATCTCCGTGTCGATGTCCAGGGCGCGCGCGGCGGGGATGTGGACGGCCTGCACCGCGCCCTCCCAGGTCCCGCCTGCCCGTTGAACGAAGTCGGCCCTCGTCGAATAGACGACCGTCGTGATGTCGTAGACCTTCGGGGCTTCCTGCCGGCGGACAACGCCTCCGGGCGGCCGCTTGCAGAGCCGCGCTTCGCCCGTCGCATCGAGTTCGACCATGTTGAAGTAGGGGTTGCGCGACGCTTCGGTCACGGAGATGATGATGTCGGCGTCCGTGGCGTGCAGTTGCCGGAGGCTTCCCTCGACGTCCGGGACGTCCCGGAAAGGGGAGGTAGGGGGCAGCACGACGAGATAATCCGCCGCAAACCCGAGACGCTCCATCTCGCTCAGGGCGTGGCGCCAGACAAGCCACTCGGGCGAGTCGTCCCGGGCGAGTTCGGCCGGGCGCAGGAAGGGGACCTCGGCCCCGAAGGCCTTTGCCGTCTCGGCGATCTCGGCGTCGTCGGTGGACAGGATGACGCGGTCGATCAGTGGGCAGGCCAGGGCCGAAGCGATGCTCCAGGCCACAAGCGGCCTCCCGCCCAGCTTTCGCAGGTTCTTCCGCGGCACTCCCTTGGAGCCGCCCCGGGCGCAGACAAGCCCGAGGACTCGTTTCCCGTCGATCATGGTTGTTCCTTTTCCAGCCCCTGCCTGCGCCGCAGCGCGAGGACCGGCTTGAGAACCTGGAGGTGTTCCTCCAGGTTGTTCATGGGGGTTTCGCCCCGGTCCAGGCAGCGGAAGAAGTAGCGGATTTCCTCCCGGTATGTGTCATCGCGGTGCAGCGCAGTGAAGGACTTCGTGCGCATCCGGCCGTCTTCCAGCCACAGCAGGGTGCGCCCGGCAAGATCGGCCTCGGCGTAGAAAGCGTCGCCGAAGACCTCGATTTTGCGCTGCGTCCTGAGACCGAAGTAGTCCAGGTGGACCTGTGTGCGCACACCGGATTTGTGGCTCAACATCATGTCGGCCGTGTCTTCCGTCTCGATCTCGAGGCCGCTCACCTTCGCGACCGTCCCTTCGAGGGCCTCGATAGGCCCGAAGAGAAAGTGGCAGTAGTCGGGCTCGTGGATCAGGTCGAGCAGCACGCCCCCTCCCATCCTGCGGCTCGCGCTGTAGGAGCGCCTGTAGTCCTGCGCAGGCCGCCATGAGGGCAGGTGCGACGAGCAGATCACGCGGGCCCAGAAGGGGGCGCGGCCCGCAAGCCTCGATTTCAGCTGCGCAATCATCGGGTCGAACCGCAGATTGCAGCCTATGTAGGTGGCAAGGCCCCTGCGCGCGACAATGCGGAGCAGCCGGCCCACCCCGTCGAGGCGGTCCGAGAGCGGCTTTTCGATGAAGAGGTGCATGCCCCGGCCCGCGCAGGAAAGGGCCGTGGCGACGTGCAGGGACGTGGGATTCGTGATGAAGGCCACCTCGGGAGAGAGAGCGGCCAGATCCTTCTCCGACTTGATGTTCACGACACCCGGCGGCGAATCGGCCGCACCGCGGGACCGGAAGGCGTAGACCTCGTGACCGAGATGTTCGGCCGCCAGACGGGCGAGCCTCGACCCGATGGAGCCGAGCCCGAAGAAGATCACCCGGTATCGTTTTGTGTTTTTTCCCATCACGCCGTTTCAGGAACCTTCAACGAAATGGAGAGCACGAAGCCTCAACCATGAATTCTTTGCAGGAAGCATACCGGGGCGGGCCGGCAGGCCTTCGACGACGGGACGGCAAGGTTTCCTTTCGCGGGTTTCAGTGCTCGATCTCGAGGGAGGACATGTGCTGGATGGCCCGCTTGTACTCGCCCCACTGTCCCACGTCGAACCAGGAGCAGGTCATGGGGCAGCTCTGGACCTTGAAGCCCTTCTTCCGGGCCTTGAGGAGCAGTTCGGGCATGTCGACGCGCTGCCCTTCGTCGATGAGATCGATCAGGTGAGGCTCGAGGACGTAGATCCCCGAGTTGATCACGAAGTGGTACTCGGGCTTTTCGATGATGTCCTCCACGTCGGCCATCTTCGTCTTCAGGACGCCGTAGGGGATCTCGACGTTGCGGATGATGCCCAGGATCGTGGCGTCGTTGAAGTTTTCCTTGTGGTACTGCAGCAGCCGCTCCATGTTGGCATCCACGAGGACGTCGCAGTTGGAGACGACGAAGGTCTCGTTGAGAACGCCCCGGCCCAGGGCGAGCGACCCCGCCGTTCCCAGGGGATCCTTCTCCTGCAGGTACTCGACCTGGTAGCCGCGCTGGCCGTTGTCGGCGAAGTAGAGCCGGATCATCTCCGCCTTGTAGTTGAGCGACAGGAGGAAGCGCTGGAACCCGAAGCGGTGAAAGTGATCCATGATGTGCTCGATGATGGGCTTGTCGCCCACGGGGATGAGCGGCTTCGGGAGGATCTTCGTGAAGACATCCAGCCGTTTCCCCTTTCCGCCTGCCATGATGAAGACGGGGCTCGTTTTTTCCAGAACGTCGACGTCGCCGTTCTGGTAGAAATCCCTCCACAGCAGGATGCCGGCGATGCGGCCCTCGCCGTCCGTGAGCGGGATGTGGCGGATGTCGTGCTTTTTCATCAACTGGATGGCCTGGTGCTTGTCGGGGGGGTTGCGCAGCGTCACGGGGTTTCGCGTCATGATGGCTTCCACCGGCTCGGAGAAGCTCCGGCTGTCCAGCAGGGCCCGGCGCACGTCGCCGTCGGTCACGACACCGAGCAGCTTCCTCCGGTCGTCGGCGACGATGAGGATCTGCATGGGATGCGTGTTCATGATCTTGACGGCATCGATGATCGGGATGTCCTTGCCGACGAGGACCTGTTCGTATTCGGCGATGGTCATCGGGAACCTCCCGTCATGGCGCTTGCGGCCCCTGCCGTCCGGGCGCTAACGAGGGCAGGCCGCGGGCGTCTCTTCACCAGGAGGCCCTTGAGCCCTTCTGCGGCCCGGCGGATGCCCCCGGCGGTGTTGAGCGTGGAAGAGGGCAGGCAGAGGCCCTCGTTGTAGAGCCGGACGGCCCGCGGGTAGGCCTCCTCCCGGCGCCCTTCGAAATAGGGAGGGAAGCACACGAGGGGCATGAAGAGCCTTCGCGTGGGGATCCCTCGCTGCTTCAGCGTTTCCATGATCTCCGGGATCCCTGTCCCGGTGTGTGCCGTGTCGATCGTGACGGCGTTGAGCCAGACGACGTCGTCGGCGCCCTCGCAGGGTGCCTGGAGCTGCAGCTCCCCGACGTCGCGGAACGCCTCTGCGTAGATGCCGTGGATCCGGCGCTTCGTCTCGATGAACTCGTGCAGGCGCTGCATCTGCGCGAGCCCGAGGGACGCCTCCAGGTTCGTCATCCGGTAGTTGAAGCCGATCTCGGGGTGGAAATAGCCGGCCCCTTCGCGCCGGGCCTGGTTGGCCAGGAACCGGATGTGGCTCAGCCGCTGCGGGTCGCGCCCGACGACCATGCCTCCTCCGCCCGTCGTGATGAGCTTGTTGCCGTTGAAGCTGAAGACACCCAGGTCGCCCAGCGTGCCGGCGGGTCGGCCCTTGTATCGGGAGCCCAGGGCTTCCGTGGCGTCCTCGATAATGCACAGGTTGTGGCGCCGGGCGATTTCCTCCAGCCGCTCCATTTCGCAGATGCGTCCGTAGAGGTGCACGATCACCATGGCCCGTGTCCGCTCGGAGATGCGAAGCTCCGCGTCGTCGGGCTCCATGTTCCATGTTGCGGCGTCGACATCGACGAAGACGGGCCGGGCGCCCGTGTAGCTCACGGGGTTTGCCGAGGCGACGAAGGTCAGCGCGGGGACCAGCACCTCGTCGCCGGGCCCGAGGCCCAGCTCGTGGAGCGCCAGGTGGAGCCCCGCCGTGCCACTCTGCACGGAGACGGCCCCCGGCGCGCCGAGGAAACGGGCGAAGGCTGCCTCGAACTCCGGGACGAAGGGCCCGAACGTGGACACGAACGTGGAATCGATGCAGCGGTTCAGGTAGCTCTTCTCGAGTTCGCCGAGATTGGGGTCATCGAGGTAACAGGGTTTCGTCATGGCAATCCGTCAAATGTGATACAGGTGAGCCTTGCGGCTGTCGCCGTTTCCGTTGCCGGCAAACCAGTGGATGGTCTCCTCAAGTCCCTTCTCCAGCGAGGTTCGGGGCTGCCAGCCCGTGAGACGGCGGATTTTGTCGTTGCTCCCGCAGAGCCGCTCCACTTCGCCGTTTTCGGGCCGTATGCGGCGCTTCTCGCACACGATGCGGGCCTTCGGGTTGATCTGCCGAATGAGCTCCCCGGCGAGTTCCCCGACGGAGATTTCCGTTCCCGTGGCGATGTTGATCTCCTCGCCGAGAGAGGTCTCCGACTCGGCAATCCGGACAAACCCCTCCACCGTGTCTTTCACGTAGACGAAGTCGCGGGTCGGCTCGAGTGAGCCCAGGCGGATCTCGCGATGCCCGGCCAGGAGCTGCGTGATGATCGTCGGGATGACGGCCCGGGACGACTGCCTGGGACCGTAGGTGTTGAAAGGCCTCACCGTGGTCACCGGCAGGCTGAACGACCGGAAAAAGGACTCCGCCAGTCGGTCGGCGCCGATCTTGGTGGCCGAGTAGGGCGACTGGCCCTGCAGGGGGTGCGACTCATCGATGGGGACGAATTTTGCCGTGCCGTAGACCTCCGATGTGGATGTCACCAGCAGGCGCGGCGTGCCCAGGTCCCTCGCCGCCAGGAGGACGTTCAGCGTGCCCTTGACGTTCGTGTCCACGTAGGACTCGGGCGCGTGATAGCTGTACGGGATTCCGATCAGGGCCGCGAGGTGGAACACGGCGTCCATGCCTTTCACCGCCTGGCGCATGGCCTGGGCGTCCCGCACATCGCCGGGGACGACCTCCAGGGTCGCCAGGGTTTCCCCGGGGAGGCTGTCGAGCCAGCCCCAGCTGCCCTGCGGGTGGTAGAAGACCAGGGCGCGCACCCGGGCCCCTGCGGCCGCAAGCCGCTCAGCCAGGTGGCTTCCGATGAAACCGCAGGCGCCGGTCACGAGGACGCGCTTGTTTTTCCACGAGAAATTTCTTTTCGGCATTTCGCTCCGATGCAGTCCCGCTAACATTCTATTCGGCCGAAGGCCGGGAAAGTTGAACGGAACCCCTCTTGACGGGACCCGTCCGATGCTGCCAGGGGTAGCAACGGCTGTGCCATGGATGCCAGGGTAAAGGGTTCAGGGTCCAGGATTCAGGGGCGGGGAAAACTGAAAGACGTAAGTTGTTGATGTGCAACACATTATCATGGAGAGCGGTTGTCTCAGCGCAGTTTATTGAGCGGGCTTGGAGAGGCTGACTCATCCTCGGGGGGCGGGTAATTTTAGGATGTCAGGGAAAAATTTTCCCTTTCTTCGTTCCTAACTTCCGAGCTTCTTAACTTCCCAACTTCTTAACTTCTATGACGTGCGGTGCGCCTGGATGTAGTTCAACAGCTGTTGCCCCTCCTTGAAGGCGGGGTTGATCTTGAGGGCCTCGCGGATGAACTCCTCGGCCAGCTTCCAGGCCACTTTTTCGATGTGAATCCGGGCCAGGTTGTAGAGGATCGACTCGTCATCGGGAGCGACGGCCAGTGCCTTTTTGAACTCGAGGATGGCCTTGTCGAAGTTCCCGTCCTTGCGGGACTGGATACCGGCGGCATTGTAGGTGTGCAGGACGAAATTCAGGAGATCTTCGTTCTTCCCGATGAGTGCCCTGGCCTTTTCGTGCTCCCCCTTGTCGATGAGACGCATGATCATGAGGGCGCGGTTTTCCTGGCTTTCCTGCCCGCCGGCAAGGCTCTCTGCAAGCGCCTCCTCGGAGACATGCACCATCTGTCGGACGAAGGCGAGCGAGGACTGGATATCATCGTCGTGGAATGTGACGGGGCCGAAGGTGTTCTTGAACGCGGAGCTCGTCATGAGCTGCCGCTGGAAGTCATTGACCGCCTCCTTGATTTCCTTTTCGTCGGCGGGCAGCATGCGGGTGACAAGCGTCTTCTCCAGGGCTTCCTTGAAGCCGTTGAGGCAGGCGTATACGTTGCCCTGGTGGAGAAACTTTTTGCAGTTCCCCAGGGTCCTGGAAATCTCGGAGGCTCGCTCCCTGACGATTGCTTCGTCCATGTCACCCCTAAAGGACGGAAGTTAAGAGGGTAGGAAGAGCAGAAGTTAGGAAATTGAATTTGAATCGAAATCCACCGGATATGACTTTAGTCTTTTCATAGCTTCCTAGCTTCCTAACTTCATAACTTCCAATCTGTTACCGGCCGGCCCAGGTGCCTTTCCGTGGCACGGAATGTGCTAACCTTATATCGGAAAAACTGGATTCCAACTTGAGCAGGGGAGGGTCGCAAACCCATCATGGATGACGGCGAGGGAGGCCGAGGCACGCTGAATTTCGACGAGAAAAACTTCCTTTTCGAGTGGCTCGTCGAGAACAACAAGACGCTGACCCGGAAAAACAAGGAACTCCTGGTCGAGAACCTGAAACTGCGCTCGCGGGCCGAGGAGTTGGAGAAGATCAACTTCGTCGACCCCACTACCGGCCTCTGCAACCGCTGGTATCTGCAGCCTCGCCTCGAGGAGGAATTCTCGCGGGCGAGGCGGTCGGGCTCGTCCCTGTCCTGTCTTTTCATCGATATCGACGATTTCAAGGCCTGCAATGGCCGATTCGGCCATTTCATCGGCGACAAGGTCCTCCGGGATGCGGCCCTGCTGCTCAGGGCCCAGTGCCGGAAAGAGGATGTGCTGGTGCGTTTCGGCGGTGACGAGTTTGTCATCCTCCTGGGCTCTTCCGGGCAGAAGGCGGCCGGGACGGCTGCCGAACGCATCCGAAGCCGTCTCCACCGGCACCGATTCACGTGCGGGGACCAGGAAATCTCCCTGACGGTCAGCATCGGGGTCAGTACCTTGAAAAAGGCCGATTTCGCGTCCTCCCGCGACCCCTGGGAGCTTGTCTGGACAGCCGACGGGGCCATGCATCTCGCCAGGCAAAAAGGGCCCGGCCGGATTCACCGGCTCGACTGCCAGGGCCAACGGCACAAACCGACGGAATCGGAGAGCGCCGCATCTTGAAGAAGGGGTACAGGGTACAGGGTACAGGGTACAGGGTACAGGGTGTTCCACCCTTCTGATAGTTCGTTTCCCCTCCGTCTCACTCGAATTTCCCCATTATTAATTAGATAGTTAAATAAGGGCCGGATTTTTCCCATCAGATTCCTGTCTGCCTCGGAAACCCCTTCCCTTGGTGGTATTTTCTTCAAAGTCTTTACCCCCTGAACCCTGGCCCCTGTGCCCTGTACCCTTTCTTTTGCCCTAAAGTTTCTTTGCTTCCTGTCGATAAAACAAGTGCAGTTGTTGCACAGGATTTATATGTTGCTATAGTATTGTGAACCAAACCCAAATCGAGAGGTGTTCCATGGCAAAAATGTTCTTCTCCACGTCCGAGGTGGCCGATTTTTTCAACGTCAACCGGGTCACCATCTACCGCTGGGTGAAAGAGGGGATGGTAAAGGGATACAAGGTGGGTAAGCATCTCAAAATCCCGCTGTCGGAGGTGGAACGGCTCAAGCGGGAGTTCGGTTTCGGCGACATGCCCCTCGACAAACTGCGGGGGGCAGACCCCGGGGCGGCGGAGGCCGGCAAGACGTCGTCCAAGGGGCCGTCCCACAAGAAACTCGTCATGGCCATCGACGACGACGAGAATATCCTGACCTTCATTGAGAACGCCTTCGAGGGCCTGGGCCTCAACAGGCACTGCACCCTGAAGACCTATGCAAACGGTCTCGAAGCGGTCCTGCAAATCGGCGAGGAGAAGCCGGACCTGATCCTGCTCGACATCGTCATGCCCAACCTCAATGGTCTCGAACTTGCAGAAAAGATCCGCAAAATGCACCGGGACATCCAGATCATCATCCTGACGGGTTACCCGGAGTATCTCACCGAGGACGAGCGGGGCAAGTTCCTCGACTACATGACGAAGCCCGTCGATGTGAAGAAGCTCTACGACACGATCGTGAAGGCCCTCGACATCAGCGTCGAAGCAAGCAACGGGATCCAGGCGCGGTCTTAGTCTCAGCCGGCGTTTCCGCCTCTCGATCAAATGGGTTTGGTTCGGGCGGAGTCTCGATCGGAATACGGATGCAGGGATGACAGGGAGGCACGTGCGTGATGCAGGCGGAACCGATGGGAATACAGGAAAGAACCCTTGCCGGGATCCCGGCAAGGGAAGGTAAATACCTGACCTTTTCGCTTGCCGGCGAGGAATACGGGATCGGCATTCTGAAGGTCAAGGAGATCATCGGCATGATGGCAGTGACCCACGTTCCCCAGACCCCCGGGTTCGTCAAGGGCGTGATCAACCTTCGCGGGAAGGTGATCCCCGTCGTGGACCTGCGGCTTCGCTTCGGCCTGGAGGCCGCGGCCTGCACGGAACGCACCTGCATCATCGTCGTGGAGGTCGCAGGCGCTCAGGGCCACGTGATGATGGGCATCGTCGTCGACGCCGTCTCGGAGGTCCTCAACATCCGGGGGGCCGACATTGAAAACACGCCCACCTTCGGGGTGCGGCTCAACACGGATTTCATCCTGGGTATGGCCAAGGCGGCCGGCGGGATCAAGATCCTGCTCGATATCGACAAGGTGCTCAACAGCGAGGATCTCGTCGCGATCCGTCACCTGGCCTGAAGGCGCAATCGGCCACAAACAAGATGACGGCTTCGTGATTGCCCGGGAGGAGAAACGGGGCGCCCCGTACAAATCTTGAAGTTGTGAAGTCGAGAAGGTGGAAAACGTGGATAAGCCTGCGGCCATTTGCTTGCTCTCCGATCCGCCCAACTTCTTAACTTCAAAGCTTCTTAACTTCTGCCTTCAGGGGTTTTCCCCCGGACAAAGATCGAGAACGCCCGGCTTTTCCGGGGTCCTACGCAAGAGATGACTACGCCGCATGATGCTGGAACTGCGTGACACGGAATTCGAGAAGATCAGCCAGTTGGTCTACCGCCATTGCGGCATCCACCTGCACGACGGCAAGAAGGAGCTGGTCAAGGCTCGGCTGAGCAAGCGGATCCGTGAGGGGAATTTCCCGTCCTTTGCCGACTACTATGACTACGTGAAAACCGGCGAGGGGACCGACGAGTTCATCGCCATGATCGATTCCCTGTCGACGAACCTGACGAGCTTTTTCCGCGAGGACGGCCATTTCCGGGCCCTTGCCCGGTTCGTCCCGACCATGCTCCTCGAGGAAACCCGTCGGGGAAAGCCCCGTCTGCGCCTCTGGAGCGCCGGTTGCTCTTCCGGGGAAGAGCCCTACACGATGGCCATCACGGCCCTCGAGGCCGTCCAGGGGATCCATGCCGAGCTGCACATCCTGGCCACGGACATCTCGACCCGGGTGCTGAAAAAGGCCGAGCAGGGCATCTACCCCGCGGATCGGGTCAAGGCGATCCCGCCCGATCTGCTGCGGAAATATTTCCAGATGGGCCAGGGCGCCTGGACCGGTCACTTCCGGGTGAAGAAGGACGTGCGAAGCCTCGTCACCTTCCAGCGGTTCAATCTCATGGATCCCCTGGCGGCGGGCGACCCGTTCGATGCCATCTTCTGCCGCAACGTGATGATCTATTTCGACAAGAAAACCCAGGAAGGACTGGTGAACCGCTTTTACAACAGGCTCGCGAAGGGCGGCTACCTGTTCATCGGCCACTCCGAGAGCCTCACGGGGCTCAACCACGCGTTCAAGTATCTCGAGCCGAGCCTGTACCGGAAGTAAGGACCCATGGCGGATCTCGTCGTCGGCATATCGGACCTCAAGGTCAGCAGCAACCCCGCGGACTCCATGATCACCTACGCGCTGGGGTCCTGCATCGCCGTGGCCGTCTACGACCCGGCGGCGAAGGTGGGGGGGCTTCTGCACTACATGCTTCCCGATTCGACCCTCGATGCCGCCAGGGCGAAGGATACGCCGGCCATGTTTGCCGACACGGGCATCCCGCTGCTCTTCAAGTCCTGCTACAAGATGGGCGCGGACAAGAAGCGGATGGTCGTGAAGGTGGCCGGGGGGGCCAGCATCCTGGACGAGTCGAATTTCTTCCGGATCGGGCAGAAGAACATCATGGCCATGCGGAAGCTCTTCTGGAGCAACAACGTCCTCATCGATGCCGAGGATACGGGGAAGAACGTCAACCGCACCGTGCGTCTGGACATGGGCACGGGCAAGGTCACCGTCAAGCGCGCGGGCGGCCAGCCGGAGGAGCTATGAAGATCAACAAGCGAATCCTGAAGTCCATCAAGACGCTCCCGCCCTTCCCGGTGACGATCCAGAAGGTGATGGCGCTGGCCGGCGATCCCGACTCGTCGCTCACGGAACTGGCCGCCGTGATCCGCCTCGACCAGGCCATCACGGCCAACATCCTGCGGATCTGCAACTCCGCCTACTTCGGTCTGCGCCGGCCCGTGGACCATGTGAACGATGCCATCATGCACATGGGCAAGCAGAACGTCCTGCGGGCCGTCGTTGCCGCGGGGCTTTCGCGGTATTTCCGCAGCACCCAAGGCTACGACGTGAGGGGCGGCGATCTCTGGGAACACGCCGTGGCGGTGGCGCTCTTGTCCCAGATCTGTGCCGCCAGGATTTCCCGCCCCGACGATCCGCGGCTCTTCACGGCGGGGGTGCTGCACGACATTGGAAAGATGGTGATGGGCGAGTTCGTACACGAGGCCTGGCAGAAGATCCGGGAACTCACGGAGAGACAGAAGTACTCCTTCCTGGAGGCCGAGCAGGAGGTGCTCGGTGTGAACCACGCCGAGCTGGGCGGGGAGATCGCCCTGATCTGGAAGTTTCCCGACGAGATCCTCAAGGCCATCGCCTTCCACCATCGGCCGGACCTGCTTGCCGACGGCGATGCCGTGCCATGGATCGTGTACCTGTCGAACCAGGTCTGCCACGCCATGGGCATCGGCGTGGGGACCGACGCGCTGGCCTACCGCGCCGTCGGGGACGTGGCCGGGCGGTTCGGCCTCAAACAGCGTGATCTCGAGGACATGATGGCCCGGCTTCACAAGAGCCTGCAGGACGCCCGGGAACTGGTCAGCATCGTGTCGGAGCCCGGCAAAAAAGGAAGGGGCTAAGCGGAGGGAACCATGGCCTTCAACCTGCTCATCGTCGATGACTCGAATTCGATGCGAACCGTCGTGAAAAAGATCGTGGGCCTGACGGGACTGGAGGTCAACCAGATCCTGGAGGCGGTCAACGGCCGCAAGGCACTCGACGTCCTGGGCGGCAGCTGGGTGGACGTGGTGATCCTCGACATCAACATGCCGGAGATGAACGGCCTCGAGCTGCTCCAGCGGATGAACGGGGAACCCCTCATGAAGAGCATTCCCGTGTTGATGATGACGACAGAGGCCAGCGAGGCGCACATGAAATCCGCCTTCGATCTGGGTGCGAAAGGCTTCATCCGCAAACCGTTCGTACCCGAGGAGTTGAGGAAAACGCTTCTCGCGGTGCTCGGCTTCGACGAAAAGGGGACCTATGGAGAACATCAGGGAGATTCTGAAGGAGTCGATTTTTGAGGTCTTCGAGAGGATGTTTTTCATCTTTCTCGAGCCCGGCGGACGTGTGCGGGTCCATGACTACGAGACCTCGATCGGCTTCGACGGCCCGCGCCGGGGGAGCCTCCGCATCCTGTTCACCCGCCCGGTGGCCCGGCTCATGGTCCGGAACATGCTCGGGCTCGACAACGGGGCCGTGACGGAGCCGCACGTGGAGGATTGCGTAAAAGAGGCAGCCAACATGGTCTGCGGGAATTTTCTCGTCAACCTCGATGCATCGAAGAAGTTCGCCATGTCGCTTCCCGCGTTTTCGGCCGGGCCGGGTGAGACGCCGGCCCCGTCGGAAGGCGTCGTGGCCTTCGACTTCGACTGCGAGGCCGGGAAGATGGGAGTCATACTCACGCTGGAAGCGTGACGCAGGGTAAAGGAAGATAAAGAGGGGTATCGGGTATCGGGGCTCGGGTATCGGGAAGGAAGAAGATTTCATTTATAGAATTCTTCGTACCTTCGGACCCTATACCCTAGACCCGATACCCGATACCCTGAATCGGGGCAGCAGCGATAGATGAGTTCAAAGAGAAAACAGTTGGGTAGAGGTTGTTGAGCAGTGACGAAAATAAAGGTACTCATCGTCGACGATTCGGCCATCGTCCGCAAGATCTTCTCGGAGGAGCTTTCGAAGTTTCCCGACATCGAGATCGTGGGGACGGCGCCCGACCCCTACGTGGCGAGGGACAAGATCGTCCTGCTCAAGCCCGACGTGATCACGCTCGACATCGAGATGCCCCGCATGGACGGGATCACGTTCCTGCGGAAGCTCATGAAGCATTACCCGCTGCCCGTCATCATCGTAAGTTCATTGACGCAGAAAGGTGGAAAGCTGACGCTGGAGGCCCTCGACATCGGCGCCGTGGAGGTGATCGCAAAGCCCGGAGCGGCCTATACCGTGGGCGACATGAGCGCCCAGCTTGCCGAGAAGATCCGGGCGGCCTCGCGGGCACGGATCGTGAAACAGCAAAGCGACGGGCCCGGCAACGGGGGGCCGCCGGAGCCGGTCCGGGCCCTGGCCCAGACGACGAACCAGGTCATCGCCATCGGCGCCTCCACGGGGGGCACGGAGGCCCTCAAGGCCGTGCTCACGAGGATGCCCGTCAACTCCCCCGGCATCGTCGTCGTGCAGCACATGCCGGCAAATTTCACGACGGCCTTCGCGGAGCGTCTCAACGGGCTCTGCCAGATGTCGGTGAAGGAGGCCAGAAACAACGACTCCGTGACCCAGGGGACGGTGCTCATCGCCCCGGGGAACTACCACATGCTGCTGCGGCGCAGCGGCGCGCGTTATTACGTGGAGGTCAAGGACGGGCCCATGGTGCACCACCAGCGGCCTGCCGTGGATGTGCTCTTCAAGTCTGCGGCCCAATATGCCGGAGCCAACTCGATCGGGGTCATCCTGACGGGCATGGGCGCCGACGGGGCGGCGGGAATGCTGGAAATGAAGAAGGCCGGGGCGAAAACCGTCGCGCAGGACGAGAACTCCTGCGTGGTCTTCGGCATGCCGAAAGAGGCAATCAAGCTCGGCGGTGCGGACAGGGTTCTTCCCCTGGACCAGATCGCGGCGGAGCTCGTGAGGATGATGTGACATGGATTACGCTGAACTGAGACGCGAGATCGACGAAATGGCGTCGAGTTTCCTCTTCCTGGAGAAGAAGGAAATCGACATCCCGACGGCGGGGCAATTCCTCAACCAGATCGAAACGGTCACGGGCCATGCCGAGACGCTCCATGCCGGCGAAATCAACCGGCTGGCAGGGGGGCTCGGCCAGCTGCTGGAGAAGGTCGTCCTCGATGCCGTCGATGCCGCCGTGGGATTCGGGCTTTTCGAGCGGGGCATCGTGCTCCTGCAGTCCGTAGCGGACGGTTACTGCAACGCGGGCCGTTACGACGGGAGCATCGACGGGTTCATGGGCGAGCTGGCCGGCGCCATCGGCATCCCCCTGGAGACGCAGAGGGAGGAGACCGAATCGGCGACTCCGCAGGCCGGTTCAGTGCCTGCCGGGACTGTAGCGGCAAGCGGGAAGGACCGTGTCCAGGACGAGTCGCTTTTGAAGGATTTTATTACCGAGGGACTCGAGTACATCGGCGAGATCGAGGTGAACATCCTCAACCTCGAACAGGAGCCCGATAACAAGGACTACATCAATGCCATCTTCCGCCCGTTCCACTCCGTCAAGGGCGTTGCCAGTTTCCTGAACCTGGACGGGATCCGGACGCTCGCCCATGACCTGGAGACCCTGCTGGACAAGGCGAGAAACGAGGCGCTGCCCGTCACGCCGGAGCTCATCGACCTCATCCTCGACGGCTCCGACACCCTGAAGGCCATGATCGGCCAGCTCCGCGACGAGATGGAGGGCCGGGAGGCCACGGCGGTGATCGACACCTCGGACATCGCGCGGCGCATCAAGCTTGCGGAGCAGGGGGCCGATCTGCCGAAGCAGCCCAAGAAGCTCGGGACCATCCTCGTGGAGGAGGGGGTCATCAACGAGGAGGAACTGGAGCAGGCGCTGGAGCGCTCGCAGATCCCGCCGCCTCGAAAGCTGGGCCAGACGCTCATCTCGGAAGGGATCGCCTCTCCGAAGGACGTCTCGCGCGCCCTGCGCAAGCAGGCCCAGCAGGTGACGGACTCCAACACGATCCGCGTGGACATCAAGAAACTCGACGACCTCATCGACATGGTGGGCGAACTGGTGATCACGCAGTCGATGATCCGGCAGAGCGAGACCCTCCAGAGCCTGGGGGACCGGAAAATCGTCCGGGATATTTCGCAGCTGGCCAGCATCACCTCGGAGCTGCAGCGATCCTCCACGGTCCTGCGGATGATCCCCATCAAGCAGACCTTCCAGCGCATGTCGCGGCTCGTGAGGGACCTATCCAAGAATTCCGGGAAGCTCGTCAACGTGGTCACCGTGGGGGAAGACACGGAAATCGACCGCAACATGGTCGACGAGATCTACAACCCGCTTGTGCACATGATTCGCAATGCCGTGGACCACGGGATGGAGATGCCCGAGGACCGGATCAAGGCAGGCAAGCCCGAGAGGGGCACCATCAAGCTCAAAGCCTTCCATCGGGGGGGCAACATCGTCATCGAGATCTCCGACGACGGCCGCGGTCTCAGCCGGGAAAAGATCCGCCAGAAAGCCATCAAAAACGGTCTCATCGGCTCCACGGACGCCCTGACGGACCAGGAGGTCAACCGCCTCATCCTGCTGCCCGGCTTCTCGACGGCCGACAAGATCACCGACATCTCGGGCCGTGGCGTGGGAATGGACGTGGTCAAGCAGGCCGTGGAGAAGCTTCGCGGCAAGATGGACATCCAGAGCACGGAGGGAAAGGGGACGACGTTTGTCACCGGGTTCCCGCTTACCATGGCCATCATCGACGGCATGATCGTGAAAGTGGGCAGCGAACGCTACATCCTGCCCACCGTGGCCATCCGCCAGCTCATCCGCCCCGACCGCGCGTCGTACAACTGCATCGTCGGCGAGGCGGAGACGATCAACGTCATGGGGCGGCTTCTGCCGCTGGTGAGGCTTCACAAACTCTTCGACATCGAGCCCGTGAACCGCAACCCCTGGGAGGCCACCCTGGTGGTCATGGAAGGCGAGAAACGGTCCAAGTGCCTGCTCGTCGACGAGATTCTCGGCAAGGAGGAGGTCGTTATCAAGAACCTCGGCGAGAGCCTGAAGCGCATCAAGGGCGTCTCCGGCGGCGCCATCCTCGGCGACGGCAACGTGGGCCTGATCCTCGATCCCGAGGGCCTCTTCGAGATGGCCGAAGCGAATTGACGTTTACGGGTCCCCGCCCGCCATGCGAGACGGTGACCCGGATTCCGATCTCAATGTTGACTACGGGAGAAACTTATGAGCGTGAACAAGAATCTCAAGATCCTCATCGTGGACGACTTTGCCACCATGCGGAAAGTCATCCGAAACCTGCTCAAGCAGGGGGGCTTCGAAAACGTCGTGGAGGCCGAGGACGGCGTGGCGGCTCTCAAGGTGCTGAAGTCCCAGCCGGTCGATTTCATCATCTCCGACTGGAACATGCCCAACATGAGCGGCCTCGAGCTCCTGAAGGCCGTCCGCAGCGACGACGAGCTGAAGGCTCTTCCCTTTCTCATGGTGACGGCGGAGGCCCTGAAGGACAATGTCGTGGCGGCCGTGAAGGCCGGCGTGAGCAATTACATCGTGAAGCCCTTCACCGCCGAGGTGCTCAACGAGAAGATCGAGAAGATCGTCAAAAGCCTGGCGGCATAAAACAGAAAAGGACGATTCATGGATGTTCGATTCATCAACCCGTTTCTGAACGGGACCGTTCAAGTCTTGAAAACCATGGCCTTCGTGGAGCCGAAGGCCGGCAGACCCTTTCTCAAGAAGGACACCATCGCCCGGGGCGACATCTCGGGGATCATCGGACTGACCGGCTCGGCACGGGGATCGCTCGCACTGAGTTTCAGCGAGAGCAGCATCCTGAAGATCGTGTCCAACATGCTGGGCGAGGAGATCAAGACACTCAACGGCGACATCAAGGACGCCGTGGGAGAGATCACCAACATGGTCTCCGGTGCGGCCCGCAAGGAGCTCGAGACCCTTGGCTTTAACATCACGGCGGCCATCCCCACCGTGGTGGCCGGCAAGGACCACTCCATCAGCCACGTGCTCGGGGGCCCCAGCATCATCATCCCCTTCGAAACGGCCAACGGGCCCTTCGTCGTCGATATCTGCATCGGCAATCTGGGGGGGCAATGAAGAAGTGGGAGAAGTGATAGAAGTGAAGGAAGTGTCTGAGTGAAGAACAGGAAGGGACGAGGGACCAGGGTGTAGGGACGAGGCAAGGCAGACAATAAAAATCCCCCTTTCTCCCCCTTTGGTAAAGGGGGAGAAAGGGGGATTTCTATTTTCCCGATACCCCCGCGCGCTAGCGCGTGATCTGGTGCTTCCGCACGATCTCGCGGAAGGCGGCGAGCTGCTGCTCGTTCATCTCGAAGGTGTAACGGCTGCCGCCTTTGAAGGTCACCGTGATCGAGTTGGATTTTGCGAGCCGGACGATCTTGTCGTCTTCGGCAATCTCGTTGTCTGACCACTCGTTAATCCCGTCGGAATCGACCGAGGACTGCTTCTGCGGGTAGATCGTGTCGATGGTCAACTTTGTGCCGTTCTGGCCCTGCAGGGTCACGGACTCGTAGGAGAGGTACTCGGGGGCCTCATACCTCGTCTTCAGCTTGTAGATTTTCTTGCCCGTGTATCGCTGGACGAAGTAAAGCTCTACATAGAACTTCCGGCCCTCGCCGCCCTGCTGAAAGAGGGGCCGCGTGGAATGGTATGCTTTCCAGGACTTGATGGGGTCATCCTCGATGAGAATGTTGCGGCTGATTTCCCGCTGGGCCTCGAGTTCCCCGTCCAGTTCCTCTCGAATGCCCTCGCGGAGGACCAGGAGCTTATCGGCCAGATCCTTCGTCAGGAAGGTGGACTTCATTTCCCGGTCGATCAGGTCGATCCTGCCCCGCAGGTCCCTTGTCCCGCCCACGGACTGGACGATTTTCTGGTAGTTGTTGAGGGCGAGGTTGCGGATTTCCGCGATTTTCTCTTTGGACCCCTCGGCATGGGGACTCGTCGGATAGCGGTCGACAAGGGTCTGAAACTTTTCCAGGGCCTCACCGTACTTCTTCTCCGTGTAGAGCTGCGTGCCCGACTGGTAGTAGAAATCGGAAAGTTCCTTGAACTGTTTCAACTCCTGGGCGAGGGCCTCATTGTGCTGCCGGGAGAGCAGAAGCTCCTGGTTGAGCTTTGACTTTTCGAGCTGCAGATCCTCAAATGTCTTGTACGATACGCATCCGGACAACAGGGCTGCGCAAACAAGCAAAAGGACGATACGGTACATAGGGACTCCATGAAGCCATCAGCGACCATCCACAGAAAAAAATAAATAATGCAACCAATATCATAATCTTGATATACTATCGCCATTGCCGGAGAATATCAACTGATTTTGATCAGAAGATAGGATTTTCTTTTGAAGGCGATGGATCGCAGGCCTTTCCGGCACTCTTGATGACGGGATTGGCGCCTTCGGCGGCATCGAGACGGGCGGACCGGCACGGCAATCTTGACGGCAATGTGCCCGATCTGATAAGGGTTACCGGGGAGTTGGAAACGGCTGCACGCAGGGAAGCCCGAATCCATTTTAATCACTACGGGTACAATTCCCCGAAACTTGCTTCGAATCTGTCATTGGAAAGAGGGAATCCAGGATGGATGCCCGTTTTCACGGGCATGACATTCCTGTTCGAGACCCCGCAGCGCCTGACGTGAGCCTGTCGAACGTTGCTGCGGGGTAGTTCATTCCCCTCTTTTCTTACAGGATAAGGCAATGCCCTTGTACCATCATGCGTCAGTAACGCAAGGGGCTTCAACCGGCCTGCCCTGAAGGGGCCGGGCTCATGCAGCCCCCTTTTTATTGCCTGTAACCGCGCACATGATCATACCCCTAACGGCGACCCCGGGTTCTGAAGCGGGAGTTTCATGAACTGGCACCAAAAAGAGATCAAGGCGGTCCTGGCCGAACTGGACGTCCCCATCGACGGCCTTTCATCGGAAGAGGCCGGAAGGCGACTCGCGAAATACGGCCGCAATGAGCTGGTCGAGAAGGGAAAGCGATCGCTGCTGGCGATGATTGTCGATCAGTTCCGGGATTTCATGATCCTGATCCTGATCGCTGCCGCCGTCGTGTCCGGCTTCGTGGGTGATCTGGCCGACACCATCGCCATCCTCGTGATTGTCCTGCTGAACGCTGTCATCGGCGTTGTCCAGGAGTACCGCGCCGAGAAGGCCATGGAGGCCCTGAAGCAGATGGCCGCCCCCGTAGCCCGGGTCCTTCGTGATGGCAGCGTTTCATCCATTCCCGGCTCGGAGATCGTCCCGGGGGACCTGGTGCTGCTCGAGGCGGGGGGCATCGTCCCGGCCGACATGCGGCTTACCGAGGCGGCCGTGCTGAAAATCGAGGAAGCGGCCCTCACGGGCGAGTCGGTCCCCGTGGAAAAGCACACCCGCGTGCTGCACGAGGCGCTGCTTCCCCTGGGCGACCGCTCGAACATGGTCTTCAAGGGCACCGTCGTCACATACGGGCGGGGCACCGGCATCGTGATCGGCACGGGGATGGAGACGGAGCTCGGCAAGATCGCCACCATGCTCCAGGAGGAAGAGGAGGTCAAGACCCCCCTCCAGAAGCGCCTCACCGTCTTCGGGAAGAAGATTGCCGTGGCGGTCCTGTTCATCTGCGCCTTCATCTTCGGCGTGGGGCTCCTGCGGGGCGAGGCCCCCGTTCTCATGTTCCTCACGGCCGTCTCTCTGGCCGTCGCAGCCATCCCTGAGGCCCTTCCCGCCGTCATCACCATCTCGCTCGCCCTGGGGGCGCGCAAGATGGTGGAGCACAATGCCCTGATCCGGAAACTTCCCGCCGTCGAGACCCTGGGGTCCGTCACAACCATCTGCTCCGACAAGACGGGAACCCTCACCTGGAACCGCATGACCGTCGAGGAGATTTACGCCAACGGGACGCTGTTCAAAAGCGATGACCCCGAACTCGGGCGATTCGATCATCTCCTGAAGGCGCTGGCCCTCAGCAACGATGCGCTTGCCTACACCCACGAGGACATCACCGGGGTCAGCGGGGACCCGACGGAAATCGCCCTCTACCGGGTTGCCAGGGAGCACGGATTTGTAAAGGCCGAGCTCGAGACGGAGCACCCCCGCGTGGCCGAGATCCCCTTCGATTCGGAGCGCAAGTGCATGACGACGATCCACCGGTGGCCCGGGGGGTACATGGCCCTCACGAAGGGCGGCGTCGACGTCATGCTCGAAAAGGCCGTCAACGTGCTCACGGAACGAAAGCTCGCACCGCTCGATGCCGACGAGGTGAGCCGCGAGAACGACCGGATGGCCGGCGCGGGCCTCCGCGTCCTGGCCGTGGCTGCGCGCCTCTGGAGCGAAGTGCCCGACGATCTGTCGCCCGGGCACGTCGAGCAGGGGCTCACGCTGCTGGGGCTTACGGGCATGCTGGACCCGCCCCGGGAAGAGGTCCGCCAGGCCGTGGCTCTCTGCAAGTCCGCCGGTATCCGGCCCGTCATGATCACGGGAGACCACCCGCTTACGGCGCTCTCCATCGCCCGGCGCATCGGGATCGTCGAGGACGGGGGTGCGGTGATGACCTGCCGGGAACTGGACAGGCTTTCCCTCGAGGACTTCGAGAACCAGGTGGAGGATATCCGGGTCTACGCCCGGATGATTCCCGAGCAAAAGCTCAAGATCGTCAGGGCGCTGCAGGACAAGGGGCAGATCGTGGCCATGACGGGCGATGGCGTCAATGACGCCCCTGCGCTCAAACGGGCCGACATCGGGATCGCCATGGGCATCACGGGGACCGACGTCTCCAAGGAGGCCTCCCATATGATCCTCCTGGACGACAACTTCGCCACCATCGTGAAGGCCATCCAGGAAGGCCGGATGATCTACGACAACATCCGGAAGTTCATCAAGTACCTCCTGGCCTGCAACTCCGGCGAGGTCCTGACGCTCTTCCTGGCCCCCTTGCTGGGGCTGCCTCTGCCCCTGCAGCCGATCCAGATCCTCTGGATGAACCTCGTCACGGACAGCCTCCCGGCGCTCGCCCTTGCGGTCGAGCCTGCCGAAGGTGAGGTGATGAAGCGCCCGCCGCGGGACCCGCGGGAAGGCATCTTCGCCCACGGGCTGGGTGCTTTCTGCATCTGGGTGGGCCTGCTGATGGCGGTCCTCTGCATCGGGGTGCAGTACATGGAGGTCAAATCGGGCAACGACGATTGGGAGACCATGGTCTTCACGGTGATTGTCTGGGGTCAGCTGACGACGGCCCTGGCCGTCCGCTCGGAGAAGGAATCCCTTTTCAAGCTGGGTCTCTTCACCAACAAGGCCATGCTGGGGGCCATCGCCGTGGGGGTTCTGTTGCAGCTCGCCGTGATCTACGTGCCCTTCCTCAACCCCATATTCGACACGAAGCCCCTCACGGCCGGCGAGCTTTTCCTTTGTACCGTCCTGGCCTTCATTCCCCTCATCGCGATCGAGCTGGAAAAATTTGTGAAAAGGAAAAAAGGCTGATAAAATCTTTCGGTCAGTCATGAAATCCTGCCGGTGCGTCCCGCCCGGCGGGTTCGTTTTTCAAGATCAAAACCCCCGGTGACAATCTCAAGAAGGAGGATAAAATGTCGAAAACCGAGAAAAACCTGAAAGAAGCCTTTGCGGGCGAATCGCAGGCCAACCGCACGTACCTCGCCTTTGCGAAAAAGGCCGAGCTGGAGGGATTCAAACAGGCTGCAAAGCTCTTCCGGGCCGCCGCCGAGGCGGAGACGGTACACGCACACGCCCATCTGCGGGAGCTCAAGGGGATCAAGTCCACGAAGGAGAATCTCGAGGAGGCCATAACCGGCGAGTCTTACGAGTTCCAGAAGATGTACCCGGAGATGATCGCAGACGCCAAGGCTGAAGGGGTGGCGGGGGCGCTCAGGAGCTTCGAATTTGCCAATGCCGTGGAAAAGATTCACGCGGCGCTCTACAAGAAGATGCTCGAGAACCTCGGCAAGACGCCCGATGCGGACTACTGGGTCTGCCAGGTCTGCGGGATGACGGTGGAGGGCGAGGCGCCCGATGAATGCCCCGTGTGCAAGGCCAGGAAACAGGCATTCAAGAAGGTCGACTGAAGACAGGCTTCAGGCTTCAGGCATCGGGCTTCGGGAAAGAAAATCCCCCTCATTCCCCCTTTTGCAAAGGGGGAGGAAAGGGGGATTTTTCTTGGCCCTGGACCCTGTCCCCTGCACCCTGAACCCTGTATTTTTGGGCTTGACTTGACCTGTCGGGTATGGATAAAAATTCCTTCCGGGAGTTGAACCCTATGCGATCGAGGATGGAGAAATGGGGACAAGAGATACATCGGCCGTAGATCCGAAACGAAATCATCTGGGTGTCTGGTTCCAGGCGACCCGGCCTTTTTCCCTCACGGCATCCGTCCTGCCCGTGGTCATCGGCGCCGTGCTGGCCGCCGCCGCAGAAGGGCCGGTTTCATGGCCGCTCTTTCCCCTCATCGTCGCCTGCTCGCTTCTGTTTCACATCGGGACGAACATGGTGAGCGATTATTTCGACTACCGCAGGGGCGTGGACCGGGACGAGACGTACGGCGGCAGCCGGGTCCTCGTCGAGGGGCTCCTGACCCCGAAGCAGCTTCTCGCGGCGGGCGTCATACTCTTTGCCATCGGATTCTCCCTGGGCCTGCTGCTGGTTGCGGTTCGCGGGTGGCCCATTTTCATCCTGGGCGTCATCGGGCTGCTCGGAGGATGGTTCTACACGGGCGGTCCCGTAGCCTACAAGTACGTGGCCCTGGGTGACCTCCTGGTCTTCATCCTCATGGGGCCGCTGATGGTCATCGGTTCCTACCTTGCCCTGACGGGCGGATTCAGCCTGACGGTTCTCTATGCGTCGCTTCCCGTGGGATGCCTCGTGGCGGCGATCCTTCACGCCAACAACCTGCGGGACATCTCCGACGATACCCGCGCCAACATCAAGACCATGGCCATGGTGCTGGGCGTGCCGGCCGCCAAGGCCATCTACGTGGGCCTCGTCGCCGGCGCCTACCTCGTTGTCCTCGTCATGGTCCTGGCGAAGCTCGTCACGCCCCTGGCACTCGCCGTGGGGATCACCCTGCCGCTGGCGCTGCGCAACGTGAAGGCCGTTCTGGCCAGTGTGCCCGGAAAGCCGGAATCCATCGCCATGGGGGATGTCATGTCGGCCCAGCTGCACCTGGCGTTCTGCGCGCTCTTCGGGATTGCCATCCTCGTCGGGACTTTCCTGAAATGACCGCGGTCAGCTGGCTCTGTGTCCTGGCAACTCTTTTCTGGTTCGTCCTGTTTTCGCCGTGGACGGCCCCCCGCCTGAATTTCTGGCTCGTCATGGCGATGGCAACGGCCGTCCTGGCAGGCTCGGGCCTCTGGCTCCAGAAAGAGCGGCTCCGCGAGATCTATGGCTTCAAACCCGCCCACGTCGCCATCGGGCTTGCGTCGGCCATTGTGCTCTACGCGATCTTCTGGGTCGGCAACGCCCTCTCGACGCAATGGTTCCATTTCGCCAGACCGGAGATTGCCGGCATCTACAGCACGCGGGCACAGGCCTCGCCCGTTGCCATCGGGCTTTTGCTGCTTTTCTGGGTGGGGCCCGCCGAAGAGATCTTCTGGCGCGGGTTCGTTCAGGAGCGTCTCTATGGGCGCTATGGGAGGATGGGCGGAACCATCATCGCCTCGATCGTCTATGCCGCCATCCACGTCTTCGGATTCAACTTCATGCTCTTCATGGCCTCCCTGATCTGCGGGTTTTTCTGGGGCGCCATGTATCTGCGCTACCGGTCGGTCTGGCCGGGCCTCATTTCCCATGCCGTGTGGGACGTGATGATCTTCGTGGTGATACCTGTCCAGTAAGTCGCAGATAAGCATCTGCGAAGTTAGGAAGCTCGGAAGTTAAGAAGCTCGGAAAAAGAAATGACTTGGCAAGGATCGGAAAGACTGTCTTCCGATCCTTTTTTTGTATTTTCCGATCTTCCGCGCTTCCTGTCTTCCTAACTTCCCTTCTGTTCATGGTAACGCAGGCACAGCGTGAGCAGGAAGCCGATGACGGGGAGTGCCATGATCGACTGCAGGGCTGCGGGGACGCCGAAATAATCAGCGATCACTCCCAGCAGCGTAACGCAGATCCCCCCGGTGCCGATGGCAAAACCTGCCATGAGCCCCGAGGCGACACCCAGTCCCTGCGGGATCAGGTGCTGTGCCATGACGATGGTCACCGAGAAGGTGGAGATGAGGATCATCCCCAGGAGGCCGAGGACCACGAAGAGAAGGAGACCCTCGGTGACGAAAAACATCGGCATCAGAAGCGAGGACAAAAGCATCGACAGGACCAGGTAGCGTTTGTGCCCCCACCGGTCGGCAAGAGGCGCCCCGGCAAGCGTCCCGATCGCTCCCCCGGCAAGGAATGTGGAGACGAGAAATCCCGCCTGAAGCGCATCGCCCTTCAGGTAGTCGATGAAGTAGAAGGGGATGTACGTCAAGAGGCCGACCTGGATCCAGGAACGCATGACCACGATCGCAATGAGCATAAACAGCGAGAACCAATGTGCCGCTTCTGCTCCCGCGCCCTTTCCGGCCGCCGTCATTTGCTCCCCGGAACGGGGGAGGGCGATGGCGCGCCAGAACGTGAGGATAACCGCAACGAAGATCACCGCGGGGGCGATCATGACGGGAAGGCGGTCAAAGCCGAAAGTCTGAACCACAAAAAGGGCCAGAAGCGGGCCGATGGCAAAGCCCAGGTTTCCCCCGACGGAGAAGATGGACATCCCCGTGACTTTCTTTTCACCCGTAAAGAAATGGGCCGTTCGGAACCCCTCGGGATGGTAAGAGGCAATCCCCAGTCCGCTCAGGATGACAAGCGGCACCACAAGGGCGAAGCTCGTCGAAAAGGCGAGCATCGAAAAACCAAGGCCTGCGCAGAGGCACCCCAGGGGCAGGAGCACCGGTTTTTCCTTGCGGTCCGAGAGGTAGCCGAAGAGAGGCTGGATCACCGAGGACGTAAGGGTGCCCACCAGGAGGATGACGCCCGTCGCCGTGTAGGACAGCATGAGCTTTGCCTTCAGGAAGGGCAGGATGACCGGCAAAGCCCCCTGGTAGAGGTCTGTGACGAGATGGCCCGAGGAAAGAAGAAGCAGGACTTTGAGGTTGAATTTGTTCGCTGACAAAACGGTTTACTCAGGGTCCGGGGTATAGGGTATCGGGTACAGGGTACAGGGTAAAGGAGAAGAAGCAGACCGCCAACTGACCTTTGACGTTGACTGCCATCTGTCGACTTCACATGAAAGGCTCTATTTGTGTTCCACGATGTGTTTGTGTCCTTCTCCCGCACAGCAATAGTCCGTCACGAATATTCTCACACGGGATGCCTCAAGTCAAGCAAGCGGTCACTTCAGGCGTGGCACGGTTATTGCTCAACCATAATTCGGCGCGGTCCGCTCGCGCATCCCAGGGCGGTGCGAAAAACGATTAAGTGAGGGAACGGATGGAGATCAAGTCAAGGCCGGGAGGCGAGAAGACCCTGGGACAGATCCTCGTTGAGAAAGGGATTATCCGGCAGGAACAGCTGGACCAGGCGTTGGAGATCAAGGCCGAGCAGCCCGGCAAGTACCTCGGCGAGATTCTCTTCGAGATCGGCGTTCCCCAGGAAAAAATCAACCGCGCCCTATACTATTACAACAAGCGCAAGACGATCGGGGAGATTTTGGTCGAACAGAAACTGATCACCCGCGAGCAGCTCGAGGAGGCCCTGTCAAAACAGAAGAAGATCAAGGAGAAGTGGGGCCACACGAGACCCCTGGGGCTTCTTCTCATCGAGATCGGCTACATCAACAGCCGGGGATACCTGACGGCCTTGTCGAAACACTTCAACATGCCCATCCTGTCCATGAAGGATTACCGGCCCGATCCCCAGCTCCAGAAAGTTCTCGGCGAGCGTTACGCCATGGAACGCAAGATCATCGTCCTGGAAAACAGCGCGAAGACCATCAAGCTCGTCCTGGCCGAGCCTTCGACCCAGATCATGGAGGAGCTCCAGAAGGCGGTCCCGCCCGGGAAGATGATGGAATACTACCTTGCAAGCTACAGCGAGATTGATGAAACCCTCCGAAAAGTGTCCGATCCGTTCAGCTTTACGCAATACAGATAGGGTCTAGGGTCTCGGGTCTCGGGTATAGGGGCTGAAGGTACTAAAGAGTATTTTATAAACGAATCTTCTTCCTTCCCGATACCCGAGTCCCGATACCCGATACCCCGCTTTTATGCTCCCGACACCGGGGGGCCGCCATTGTATTTCGTTGCTCGTTCCTTCAGCTTTTCCAGCCACTTTTCCCGGTAGAAATAGGCGACGATCAGGAACAGCCCCGTGATGACGAGCAGGGCGATGAGGGGGATGAACTGGTTGTTTCGAGCAAAGCTTCCAAAAGAGGAGAGCATGATGGTGCCGAAGAGCCGCCCAACGGTGGAAATGATGAGGAAGGTCCAGAGACGCATGTGGGACAGGCCCAGGATGTAGCAGAGGAAGTCCTTTGGGATGCCCGGGATCAGAAAAAGGAAGAAGGCGATAAAGACCCCTTTGTGTTCCAGGACGTAGTCGTATTTGCGAAGAGTCTCCGGACTGACGATTCGCTCCACCAGGGGCAGCCCGAAGATGTGGGCGAGAAGAAATGCAGTCCAGGACCCGATCGTGAGCCCGATTGTCGAGTAAACGGTTCCCAGCAGTGGGCCGTAGAGAAAACCGCCGATGAAGCCGCTCGCCTCGCCGGGGATCGGAGCGAAGACGACCTGCAGGATCTGCAGGGCTATAAAGATGATCTCGTCGTATGGGTCGTAAGAAGTGATCATCTCGACCGCCCGTTCGCGGTCGGAGAAAAAGACGTGAAGGTCGTAGTGAAAGAAAAGCCAGGTACCGGCGGCGAAGAAGGCGATCAGAACGAGTGCGCTGAGGATGTAATGGCGGTTCATAGTTTCTCGGCCTGTCCGGCTGTGGGGGTTGCGGTCTCCGGTCGTCGCACCCGTCCCGGAAGCTCCCCCTTTTACCAGAGAATCAAAGTGAATACAAACCCGATTATCGCGCTTCGCGCGGGTTCCAGGCTTCGGGCATCGGGCTTCAGGAAAGAAAATCCCCCTCTATCCCCCTTTATGAAAGGGGGAGGAAAGGGGGATTATTCTTGCCATCGTCCGGAAGCCCGAATCCTGATTCCTGAAGCCCTCGTTCAGGCCGATCCGACGATATCGTGAAGGCCGGTGGAGGATTTGAGCCGCTGGAGCTCGCCCCGGACCCGTGTCAGTTCGTCGCTCGTCTCCTTGAGGCGGCGGGCGAGTACCTCCGCCATGACCATGTAGTAGATGGCCGCAAAGGCCACACGGTCTTCCTTCCGGAGTTTTTCCATGGCGGAGACGTCCGTGGCCAGACAGACCGTCTCGTCGACGGCCTCGACCGAGGAGGATCGGGTGGAAACGGACAGGAGGCGCATCTCGCCGAAGACATCACCCGTGCGGCAGAGCTGCTTCATCTCTACCCCGTTGCGGGTAACCCGGACTTTGCCCGAAACGATGAAATGGATCCGCTGGTCCGGTTCTTCCTCCCGTATGATCGCTTCTCCGGGCTCGTATTTAAGGATCTGGCTGCAACTGAGGATTTTGCGGAGATCCTTCTTGTCGAAGGCCTGAAGCTTCGGGATCTTCCGGAGCGCCTTGATGATCTCGCCGTTACCTTGAATTGCCTGCATGCCGCCTCTCCAGCCTGGGAATGGAACCATAAATGGCTGTCATTCCATGATAAATTTAACTTGGATTAATTATATATGAAAGATTCGTGCCAATAAAAGGGTCTAGGGTCACGGGTCTAGGGTATAGGGGCTGAAGGGACGAAAGATTTTTATAGATGAAATCTTCTTCCTTCCCGATACCCTAAACCCGATACCCGATACCCCTCTTTGTGCCATTGACATCCGAACAAGCATCGTCTACCTTGAAAACCTTCATTAGCGTTGAAATGAGAGTGTTTCCATGCGCGTGGGCATCATCCATACGGCGAGTTCCCCCTGCCGCTGTGCCGAAGCCATCGTGGGGGGCCTTTCCTCCCTCGGCCATGAGTACCTCCTGGTGGATTCGGAAGAGATCGAGCTCCGCATGTCGGAGCTGGCCCTCCGGTGCGATCTCGTGATCGACCACACGGATACCTATCGGGGGCGGGGCCGCTTCCGGTCCCTCGTGCGAGCCCTTCTCGAGTCCCACGGGATCATCGTCGTCGGCTCCGATGCGCGGGCCTGTGCCCTCGCCGACGACAAGGCCGCGGCAAAGACCCGCCTCGCGGCTGCCGGGATACCGACGCCGCCGGGAATCCTGGCCGTCTCGCCAACCGAGCCCCTGCCGGACTGGCTTGCCCCACCCTGCATCCTCAAACCGGCCTTCGAACACATGAGCCGCGGGCTCGTCCTTGCCCGGGACGGTGCCGAAGCGGCAGTGCGCCTGGCTGATCTCCTCTTGCGACTCGCTCAGCCCATTCTGGTGGAGACATTCATCCAGGGCCGTGAGTTCGCCGTCTCCGTTGTCGACGGACCCGGCGGGCTCGAGGTCCTCCCGCCGCTGGAGTGGAAGACGGGCGACGGGCCCTGTGGCGTGCTCACGGAGGATTTCAAGCTCCAGGACGTCGAACCGGGAAGCCGGGATACCGCAAAGGCCGAGCTGGCGCCGGGTGAGCTTCGGGAACTGGAGGCTCTTTCTCTTGCCGCCTTTCGGGCGCTGGGGCTGCGCGATTATGCCCGCTTCGACGTGCGCCTGTCTCCCGGGGGGACCTTTTTTTTCATGGAGGCCAACGTGACGCCGAGCATGGAGCCCGAGGAGGCGTTGACTCATTCGGCCCGCTGGGCAGGCATGGATTTCCCGTCCCTGCTGGAACGGATCCTCGCCCGGGCGGCGAAACGACGACCCCCCGCATCGGCAAAGGAGGCGCAGGATACGATTGTCACGCTGCAGACGGGAGCCATGAGCCTGCAGATCCCGCCGGGCGTTCACGCGCCGCCGCCATCGACGGTGGAGCTGGCCCGCCTCCTTGACGTCCGTCCCGGAGAGCGGGTCCTCGAACTGGGCTGCGGCACGGGGCTGCTGGCGATTGCCGCGGCGAAGCTGGGCGCAGGGCATGTCGTAGCGGTCGATCTCGACGGCAAGGCCCTCGATGCCGCGATCGGAAACGCGGCCATCAACGGGTTGTCGGATCGCATCGAGGCACGGGCCGGCTCCTGGTATGAGGCCGTGAAAGCCGGCGAGCGGTTCGATGTGATCATCGCAACGCCGCCCCAGACGCCCGGGAAAAGGCCCTTCGGGCCGCGGTACGGGGGAGCCGACGGGGCAAGGCATCTGCTGGCCGTCGTGGATGGGGCCCCGGCCCGTCTCGACCCGGAGAGAGGCAGGCTCTGGATGGTGGCCATCACGATTGCCAACATCCCCGAGCTGATGCGGAGGCTCCGGGAGCGTTTCGCCAGGGTCGATGTCCTGGGCGACACACCGCGGCCGTTCACGCCGCGCGAGTACAATGAACTGGACGAGGGGCTGTTCGATTATCTCGCGTCGTTGCGCTCCAGGGGCATATCCGACTTCCACGAGGCCTTCGGAGGGGAATATGTCTTTCGGAATCTCCTCATCCGGGCTGCGGGGGTGAGGGAGCCGTGAAGAGGCTCATCATCAACGCCGATGATCTCGGCGCCGACGAGGCTCGCAACGAAGGGATATTCGAGGCGATCGGGGCGGGGGTCGTCACGAGCGCGAGCATCCTGCCGAACGGGCCCGCCCTGGAGCATGCCCTGGGAAAAATCCGTTCGGGCGGCTTTGAACGGGTTTCCCTCGGGGTCCACCTGAATCTCAGCGAGGGCCGGCCCCTGGCCCGGGATCTGTCGTGCCTCACGGGCCCCGACGGGAATTTTCGCGGGAAGGCGGCGGCGCACCGTCTGCTCATGACTGCAAGGGATGTGTCTCTTCAGGCCGATATTGCGCGGGAGGTCGCCCTGCAGATCGAGCGGTTGCTCGATGCCGCAATCGGGATCACGCACGTCGACGGTCACCAGCACGTCCACGTCTTTCCTTCGGCGCTTCGGACCGTTGCGGACACCGCAAAAGGCCATGGGATCCGGCGCATGCGCATACCCGACGAGACGGTGGCCCCCGTTCACGAAGACGTCCGGTCGGATTTGCTGGAGGAGGCACGCCGGTTTGCCGCCCTGGGGATGGAGGCCCGGAAGGCCCTTGCCGGGACGGGGATCGTTTCGAGCGATCATTTCCGGGGTCTCACGCTTAAGGGCCGGCTCGACCTCGAGGGGCTGCTGAAACTCATCGAGACGCTTCCCGACGGCACCACGGAGTTGATGGTCCACCCGGGCCGGGTGCCGGCAAGAGACGCCTTTTCGGCCTTTTCCTCAGGGGCGCGCGAACGGGAGCTGGAAGCCCTCCTGGACCCCCGATTCCGGCTTGCCCTTGGCAGTGCCGGGGTGGTATTGATCTCGTTCAGGGAGATTTTTTCATGAAACCGTTCAGGCTGCTGATCCTCACACCGACAGCGCTTCCCGCTGTGACGGGAAATGCCATGACGGCCGAGCGCTGGCGCCGGTCTCTTGTCGGCATGGGGCTCGACGTGCGGGTGCTGGCCACCGAAGGCCTTGCACCCGGCGATCTGAAGGGTGAGGTGATTCGGTTCAGGCCGAACCTTGTCCATGTCCACAATGCTTACCGCGCCGGGGGTCTGCTGCTCCACCTCGCCCTGGATCAGGGTTGTGGAACCTTCCCCCTTGTCGTGTCGCCGTCGGGCACCGATCTGAACATCGAATCGAAAGCAGACGCCGGCAAAGACAGGGTCGGCAGGGTCCTGAGCCGGGCCGAGGCGATTATCGTCCAGAGCGAGGAGGGGAGGGAAAGGCTGCGAGAGATCGTTCCCGGTCGGGTGGACCGGGTCCATTTCGTCCCCAAGTCTTTCGTCTGGCTGGGCGAAGAGACATTGGACCTGAGAGCCTCCTGTGGTTTCAGTCCCGGCGACATCGTTTTCTTCATGCCTGCGGGAATCCGGCCGGTAAAGAAGAACCTGGAATGCCTGCTCGGATTCGATCGCATCCATGCACTCCGGTCTCAGGCAAAAGTCATCTTTGCCGGTCCGCCACTCGACGAGGCCTATGCAGAAGGTTTTTACCGGGAGGTGGGGCGGCTGCACGACTTTGCGCAATGGATCCCGCCGATCCACCCCGCAGCCATGCGCGCGGCCTATGAATCCGTGGATGTGGTCCTCAACAGTTCCGCCTCGGAGGGCCTCTCCAATGTCCTGATCGAGGGGAGGGCGGCGGGCAGGCCGCTTCTGGCCTCGGCCATCCCGGGGAACCGCTGGCCCGTCCTGGGCGATCCGGGCGATTCCCCCATGGGCATCCTTTTCGACCCGACGGACCCGGACGATTTCGTGCGGAAAGCCATTCTGCTCGTTGACGACGCGATGCTCCGGCGAAAGCTTGGCGGGGCCGGTGCCGCCTACGCCCGGAGCATGCCCGGGCCCTGCGACGAGGCGAGGGGGCTCATTGCCGTGTATGAGGAAGCCATGGGGAGCCGCACGGATGCAAGGGTACAGGGTACAGGGTAAAGGGTACAGGGTGCAGAAAATACAAAGAGGGATGCTCTGCGGAACATCCCTCTTTCTTTTTTTCTTACCTGAACCCTGGACCCGGGACCCTGAACCCTGCGGCCCCAGGGCCGCAAGCTATTTTGCCGGGACCCGTTGGGGGAACAGGGGAAGCTCCGTGTTGATCCGCAGCATGATGAGGCTGTTGAGCGTGTTTTCGACCTGGAAGAACCGGTTGGCGGCCGAGGCGCCCATGGCCTTCATGAACTTCTTGTAATATTTCTCCTTCAGCTTGAGGGCGGCCTTGTCATTCTCGAGGACTTTTTTAGCGATCTCCCCGGCCTTCTTGTCGGTCATCGTGTCGAAGTTCACCGCGTAGTCCTTGATGAGCGCGAGCCGGACGTCGGAGACCTTCTTCAGATCATTCTGATAGTCCCGGTAGACATTCCAGAAGGCGGCGGCTTTGTCCCCTTCGCCCTCTTTGAAGACGATGGCTTCACGGATGATGGCCTCTTTCTCGTCCCGGATGTCCTGCCGGAGCATCTCCACATAACGGTTCAGCTGGGCCTCGTCGGCAATCGCCGCGGCGGCTGGGATCAGCAGGGAAAATAAAACAAACAGCACGACCCACTTCTTCATCGTTCAATCCTCCTTATTTTGGTTTACCCAGTATTTAATCCCTCCGGGTCAATTCCCCGAAGCTTGCTTCGATGTTGTCTTTCCCTCGAAAGAGGGAATCCATTATGGATGCCCGTTTTCACGGGCATGACATTCTTCTATGCCACGCAGCGCTTGATGTGAGCCTGTCGAACGTTGCTGCGGGGTCATTCATTGATAACAAGCTCTCTATTTGTTTCCTTCTTCTTTCTTCGCCGGCGCCTCGTACCACTTCTCCTTGGGCACCCAGACCTTCTCGGCCGGGTCCGCCTCGTAGTGGGGCGACAGGATCTGGACGCCGTACTCGTTGAAGACATCCTGGATGTTGCGGTGAAGGATGTCGAGCACTGCGATGCGCTTATGCGGCTCGGCGATCCGGGCGCCGAGCATGTACTCCACGTAGAAGTCCGAGAGCGACCGCTGGCGGACGAAGGGAGAAGGGTCCTTGAGCAGGCCCGGCGTGCGACCCGCGGCTTCGATGAGCATGGCGTGCACCTGTCGCCAGGGGGCGTTGTAGCCGATCGTCACCGTTGTGGTCAGAATCACGCCGCCCGTCTCCGCCTCGCGGGAGTAGTTCTTCGTCGTCGTCCCGACGATGACGGCGTTGGGGAGGCTCACGATCTCGCCTCGCGGCGTGCGGATCCGCGTGGAGAACATTCCCAGCGTAACCACGGTGCCTTCCGTCTCGCCGATCTGGACGTAGTCCCCCACCCTCAGGGAGCGAGAGTACATGAGCATGAGGCCGCTCACGGCCTGGTTCACCGTTCCCGCCGAGCCGATGGAGAGCAGCAGGCCCACGAAGACGCTCACCCCCTTGAAGGCGTCGCTGTCGCTTCCCGGCAGGTAGGGGTACATCATGACGAGGGCGAAAAGCCACAGGATCACCGTGACGATGCGGCGCGTGGGCTGGGCCGTCTCGGCGTAAAGGCCGGGGACGATTACCCGGCCGCTCTCGACGGCATCGAAGAAGAGCCTGCCGCTGCGGGTGAGGAAACGCGTGATCACAAAGATGGCGGCCACGATGACGAGGCCCGGGATGAAATTCACGACCGTGAGCGCGATGGCCTTGATTCCGGAAGTCAGAAAGTCGTGAAGCTGCTCCCCCCAGGGCCGGGTGTAGGGGAACTGCATGAAGGAGAAATCGAGCCAGAGGTATAGTAAAAAGAAAGAAAGGGTCCAAGACGCGAGGCCGACAAGCCCCCTGAGGAACAGGAGGATCCCTTCGATGTGATGGGTGAACCCCCCGATGGCAAGCGCCTTGAGCTTCGGTCCCACCACCCCTGCCAGGTGGGTGACCAGCCACCGGTGAGACCGCCGGATCACCGCCAGAATGAGAAAAAGAACGAGCGTTGCCGCAACCGTGTAGCCTATACCGCGAAGGAATGTTTCAGCCTTGCGGGATTCCTCGATCTCCCCGAGGGCCGTCGTGAGGTTTCGGACGATCCTCGTACCCGCTTCTTCCGGGGTTTCTCCGGCTAGCGTATTGACGTCGCCGGGGGTCATGACGAATATCCCCTGGTCGCCGATCTGGATGAGAAGTCCCTCGGAGATCGTCCTTGTCGTTACAGTCCCCCAGGCCCCCCGCTCGATGACGGCGTTGATCCGCGTCTCCGCCGCCTCGACGCGCTGCTTCGGGGCGTAGCCGAGCAAGGTTCCCCGCAAGGTGACGATCGGGCGGTTCTGGATTTTCAGCGTTGCCGGCGGGACCCCCGCGGGGGCGGGGCCCCCCTTTTCTGCAATCTGTGCCCCCTTGGTGGCAGGCGGGTCCGCCGCGACGGCAGTTGACGGCCACAGGAAGGCCGACAGGATGATCAGAAGAAGCAGGCGTTTCATAGGCAGGCGCTTCATCGGTGACCTCGTCAACTCGGGCAAGGGTATGGGGTATAGGGTCCGAAGGTACTTAGAAACTTTTTTAAAAAAGAGCTTTTTCCTTCCCGATACCCGAGCCCCGATGCCCGATACCCGATTTTCAGCCCTTCTTGAGCTGGTTTGCCACGGCCTGGGTGGCCCTGGCGACGGCCTCGGGGTCTCCCAGGTAGTAGCTGCGGATGGGTGTCAGGTCGTCTTTGAGTTCGTAGACCAGGGGGATTCCCGTGGGGATGTTAAGCTCCACGATCTCGCTTTCGGGGATGTTGTCGAGGTACTTGACCAGCGCCCTGAGGCTGTTGCCGTGGGCGGCGATGACGACGCGCTTTCCCGATCGGACCGTGGGGGCGATCGTCTCGTGCCAGTAAGGGAGGAAGCGCTCCACCGTGTCCTTGAGGCACTCCGTGAGGGGGATCTCGCCGGGCGTGAGTCCCCTGTAACGGGGGTCGCTGCCGTTGTAACGCGGATCACCGGGCGTCAATGCCGGGGGGCGGATGTCGTAGCTGCGGCGCCAGGTATGCACCTGTTTCTCGCCGTGTTTCTCGGCCATCTCCTTCTTGTTGAGCCCCTGCAGAGCCCCGTAGTGGCGCTCGTTGAGGCGCCAGCTGTTGTGGACGGGGATCCACATGAGGTCCATTTCCTCGAGGACGACCCACAGGGTCTTGATCGCCCTCTTGAGCACGGACGTGAAGGCGATGTCGAAGACGTACCCCTCCCTGGCAAGGATCCTCCCGCCCTGGTGGGCTTCCTCGAGCCCCTTGTCGGAGAGCCCCACATCCGTCCATCCCGTGAATCGGTTCTCCTGGTTCCAGGTGCTCTCGCCGTGGCGGATCAGTACGAGCTTGTGCATGGGGTTTCCTCGCGAACTCCAAATTTCTAACGGTTCCTTATAGCTTTTTTGCGGCTGTCAGGTCAACGATTTCCATGCGATGGTTGGCGTCGGGGTGCTTCGACGACGGGCCTTCCGTCAGCACCGCCAGCTCCCCGGGAACCCCGTGGTCGCCGAGCCAGCGGCCGATGTAGCCCTTCCAGTCTTCGGGGTGCTCCGGTTCGAAGACACCGTGGACGCCCCAGGTGAACTGCAGGCGCTGGCAGGTGGCCTCGACGCCGCTCACGGCAACGATCCAGACCGGCAGGCGGAAGCGGGCGATGCTTCTTGCCGTTGACCCGCTTCGTGTGGGGACAAAGACCGCGGCCGGGACCACGCGCTCCACCGTCGTTCTCACGCTCATGGCGATAAGATCCATGAGTCGAACCCCATCGTCGCGGCGCTGCGATCGAAACTTTTCGGCAACGGCGCAGGCGGGCAGGGTCGGTTCCGTTGCCGCGGCAATCCGGGCGAGCATGTCCGTCGCCTCGACGGGGTATTTCCCGATGGCCGACTCTCCCGAGAGCATGACGCAATCCGTGCCGTCGAGGATGGCGTTGGCCACGTCGGTGGACTCGGCGCGGGTGGGACGGCGGCTGGCCGTCATGGACTCGAGCATCTGTGTGGCGGTAATGACGGGTTTGCCCAGGAGGTTGGCCCGGCGCGTGAGCCCTTTCTGCACCGGGGCGATCTGCTCGATGGGGATCTCGACGCCCAGGTCCCCCCGGGCGATCATCAGGCCGTCGGCCGAATCGAGGATGGGATCGATCTGCTCGAGGGCCCGGGCCCGCTCGATCTTGGCGATCATGAGGGGGTGGTAGGCCATGGCATGGGCCGCCTCGCGGACGGCGACGATATCGGATGCCTTTTCGACGAAGGATTGGCTGACGGCGTCGAGACCCTCGCCGGCTGCGAACCGCAGCCACCGGTGGTCCTCGTCGGTGAATGCGCCGATGCCCAGCTCGATGCCGGGCAGGTTCAGACCCACGCGGGAGCGGATCTCGCCGCCCACGGCAACACGGCACTTCACCTCCAGGCCGCCGACGTCGAGTACTTCCATCTGGACGAGCCCGTCGTTGAGAAAAAGGGTGTCGCCCCGCTTCAACACCTCGGGGAGCCTGGTGAACGATGTGGAGGCCCTGCTGCCGTTGCCCGTGGTGCTTTCCGTCGTCAGGGTGAATTCTTCGCCCGCATTGAGGTCGATGGGTTCCCGCTCGAGTTTCCCGATGCGGATCTTCGGGCCCGGCAGGTCCCCGAGGATCGCCACGCGCCGGCCGGCGGCCCTGGCGGCGGAACGGATGTTCGCAATGACCCGGCGGTGGCGATCATAGTCTCCGTGGGAGAAGTTGAGCCTCGCGATGTCCATTCCCGCCCGGATCATCTTTTCCAGTACTTCGAGGGACTCCGAGGCGGGACCGATGGTGCAGATGATCTTCGTCTTGTGATCGGGAAGCATGGGGACTCCGTCCGGGGGTCTAGGGTATAGGTGACAAGTGTCACGACATCGTTAA
>DIFQ01000135.1:3856-82908 GCA_002419215.1 Syntrophaceae bacterium UBA5744 | reverse complement strand
TGTAAACGATGATCCGGGTTGCACAGTGAGGGGGAATAATCCCTCCGTATCCGCCGGGGGCGCCTGCCCAGGCAGAGAAGATAAGAAGGTGAGAGGGTAAGAAAGTTGGATAAATCGGAGGTCAATGTCACGGCCCCGGCTTCTCCAACCTTCTCACCTTCAAACTTTCTTACCCTCTGGCTTTCATGGGCCCCTGATTTGCAGTCCTTTCGTTCTCGAGCACGAAAAACGCTTTCCGGGTTTTGAAGAGGTGCATGATGAACCGAATCCTGCCCGTCGTCATTGCCGTTATCCTGGTCGCCATACTGGCGGCTTGCGGGCCAAAGGAGATCCCCCCGCCTCAAATGAAGCCGCCGGCCAAGGTGGCCCTCGTCCTTGGCGCCGGCGCCTCGCGGGGATTCACGCATATTGGTGCGATCAAGATCCTGGAGGCAAACCGGGTCCCTATCCACCTGATCGTCGGCACCAGCGCAGGAAGCTTTGTCGGGTGCCTTTATGCCTATGGCTTCAACGCGTTCCAGCTCCAGAGTCTCTCCTTTGCCATCGAAAAGGGGGATATCGTAGACCTGACCGTGCCGGACAAAGGGTTTATCAAGGGCGAGAAGCTCGAATCCTATGTCAACCACATGGTGAACAACACCCCCATCGAGAAGATGCGAACCCCGTTCTATGCGGTAGCCACGGACATCCGGTCGGGCAAGGAAGTCGTGTTCGCCTCGGGCAACACGGGCACGGCCGTGCGGGCCAGTTGTTCCATTCCGGGGATATTTCAACCTGTGCGAATCGGGAAAAAAACATACGTGGACGGAGGGCTCGTAAGCCCGGTGGCTGTCGATTATGCCAGGAAGATCGGCGCCGATCTCATCATTGCCGTGGACATCTCCGCCGCGGGCAACGGTGCGACGCCCCAGACGACGATGGAAACGATCATGCAGTCCGTGGTCATCATGTACTCGAAGATCTCCCAGAACCAGCTCGCCCGGGCCGATATCGTCATCCGGCCGAAGGTCAGCCACATCAGCTCGACGGACTTCTCCAAACGCCACGAGGCCGTCCTGGAGGGCGAGAAGGCGGCACTGGAGGCGATGCCGCAGATCAAGGCGGCGTTGGACAAGTTGAGGGCGGAAGGAAGGCTCTAAATAGGTACTGGGAAACTGGGAATTGGGTATTGAAAAAGGGATGGGGAGTTTCACCCTCACCTCGGTCCTCTCCCCTCAAGGGAGAGGAAGATTAAGGAAAAGGGTCGCTATAGGCAAAAAAAATTGGTGGACGACGGACGGCTCATCCACCAATTCTATGTTAAAAGAGAGGCTGTTCCCCAACCCCCTCCCTTTTCTATCAGGGGGTCGGCGGATGGAAAGGAGGGAACCAAAAACCATCCGCCGATTCGCAAACCTAAAGCACGATCATTTGATGCTGGGTGTCTATTTTGTGAGACCTTCGGGTAGGATCTACCTTTCCTATTCGATAAATTCTATTATCTCTCTTTATGTTAAAGGTTCCGTCCTAAGGTCTCGAATATAACAATGAGCAATAACGATGCCAAAAAATAAACGTTAATGATTACAAATTGTTATGAAATTGACGGTCTGTCCAGCGCCGGAAAGATGTGCGAATATCGCACAAAATGAGAGGATATACCGTGACAAGCCCTGAAAATGGATATTCCGTCTCGTGTTCCATAATCGCACGAGCCGTGCGGATTAAGCACAATCTTTTCTAAGTAGCCGATTCTCCGCCTTTTCCAACTTTTTTCAATTCACGAATAAGCGCGTATCGGGAGATGTTGAGAAGGGCCGCGGCTTTAGTCTTGTTCCCTGCCGTCAACTCCAGGGCCCGCTCAAGAATCCGCTCTTTGATCTTGCCGGTAAGCCTTTCGACGGCAACCCTATAATCGATCCTGTCCGACGCCGAGCTCAGAGGGAGCAGGTCATCGACGGGGACGACGGGATCCTGGGTGATCGACACTTTGATCTCCGCCGGGATGTTCTCCGGCGTGATGAGACGGCCTACATCGCGGAGGATCATGATCCGCTCGATGATGTTTTTCAGCTCGCGGACGTTTCCCGGCCAGGAGTAACGGCGGAGGATCTCCTCGGCTTCTTTTGCGAATCCCTTGACCTTCTTGTTGAACTTCCGGTTGAACTCTTCCACATAGTTTCTCGCCAGCAGAAGGAGGTCGTCGCCGCGTTCGCGAAGCGGAGGCAGGATGATCGGCACGACGCTGATCCGGTAGAAGAGATCTTCACGGAAGGCGTTTTCCGCCACCATCTTCGAGAGGTCCCGGTTCGTAGCAAAAATGAACCGCACGTCGACGGGAATGGATTCGTTACCCCCGAGGCGGCGGATGTATCCGTCCTCGAGCATCCGCAGAAATTTCGCCTGCAGCGGAAGGCTCATGTCGCCGATCTCGTCGAGAAAGAGGGTCCCTCCGCTGGCGTACTCGAGAAGACCGAGCTTGCGCTTCCGGGCATCGGTGAAGGCCCCCGCCTCGTAGCCGAAGAGCTCGCTTTCCAGGAGGGTCCCCGGGATGGCTGCGCAGTTCACATCCACAAAGCGCTTCTGGCTCCGGTGACTCTGGCGGTGGATCGCCCGGGAAACGAGCTCTTTTCCGGTGCCGCTTTCCCCCTGGATGAGTATATTCGTGTCGTGCTTGGCCACCTCTTCGATGACGTGAAAGATGCCGACCATCTTCTTCGACTTGCCTAGGATGTTGTGAAACCCGAGCAGGATGTCTTCCCGCTCCTTGAGCTTCTCCACCTCCGTCTTGAGCGACTTTGCCTCGATGGACAGGATGGAGTGCATGATGGCGCTGTCATAGGACGTGGCGGCATTGTTGACGAGGATGTCGAGAACGTTGATCTGGTCCTGCGAGTAGACGCCCGCCTTCATTCCCAGCAGGAGAACCCCCTTGAAGCGGTCTTTCACCTTCAAAGGAATCGCCACTTCCGAGGCATAACCCTCGTAAAGGGGCACTACGGCATCCAACCCCTCAACGGTCTCCTCGCCCGGTTTCTGCACCGTGATGGCGTCGCTGTCGAGGGCCCTGCGAATGATCGTCCTGTCGATCCGTGCGCCATACTCGTTGCGGTCGTCGATGAACCCCCGTTCCCCGTCATTGATAAAGACGCGGTTCTTCTCGATGTCCAGGAAATAGATGAGGGCCTTTTCGGCCTTCCCGATCCGCAGGGCGCTTCGGATCAGGATCTCGTGGATCCGCTCGATCGAGTACGTGGAATTCAGGTCGGAAACGGCCTCCTGAAGGATGAGCAGCTGTTCGATCTTCTCCCGGTTGATCTCGAAGAGGCGCGTGATATGGATGATGATGCTCACCTGGTTGGCAAAGGTCAGCAGGATGTCGATCTCGTCGGGAGAGAACCGGGTCTTCTCCTTGGTCCAGACGGCGATGATGCCGATGACGTCGTCCTCGATCTTCAGGGGCGCATAGAAGGTCGAACCGCGCTTGTAGAAAGCGGATATTTTGCGGTCCGTCTCCGTCGTGCGGGGATCCTTCTCCGAGTCCTCGAGGGCGATGTAATGGCCCGTCTTGGCCACCCGGGTCTCGAAGCTGTCATGCTTCTTCAGGCTCAGGTGCACCGAGTAGGCCCTCTCGGCCTCCTCGTCGCTGTAATTCTTCACCACCCGCGTGACCAGATTTTCGCGGCTTTCATCGAGAAGGAGGATTATCCCCCGGTCGAACCCCATGGAATCGACGACCTCATCGAGGATCTTGCCGAGGATGTCCGCCACGCTGGAGGGGGCCGTCAGGAAGGTGCTGATCTGATAGATCCCCTTGATCAGCTTGTCCTTGTCGATGCTGAAGGCCGATGATGTCCTGACGGGGGATGGGATATATCCGCCCTGTTCTATGATTCGCGACATGAATCCACCGTCTTTCCGGGTCTAGGGTATCGGGTATCGGGTATCGGGAAGAGAACGCGAAAACCGAAAAAGGCATTCCCGTAAGTCCCCATGGGACCGCTCCGTCACAAACATGAATTTACGCGGGTTATAGCAGGATGCCGTGCCTTTTTCAACCTTTTCCGTGCGAAAGGTGCACACATAAAAAACGGGTATCGGGTCCAGGGTATTGGGTATCGGGTAAGAAAAAAAGAGAGGGCAAGAATGCTTGATGAGCCCAGGTTGAGCATCTGCACGCTCGGGGATCGGATCTCGGATTTCAGGCGAAAGAAAAGCCCCTGAGCCGAAATGCCCGGGGCTTTGCAGAATGGATGCCTTTTCTTGCCTATACCCTATACCCGAGACCCTATGCCCTTTTTATGCTGTGTCGTAGCGGAGGAACTGCATGGTGAATATCGCCCTCCCCTGGGTGGCCGAGCGCAGGTCCGTCGAATACCCGAAGAGACCCCGGAGAGGCACATTTGCCCTGATCTCGGCGACGGGCCCCTTGGGCGCCACGGACTCCACCTCGCCTTTCCGGGCGTTGATGTCTCCGATCACTTCGCCCATGAACTCGCTCGGCGTCAGGATGTCGACCCGCATGATCGGCTCGAGCAGCACCGGGTCGGCCTTGGCGCAGCCGTCCTTAAAGGCCGTGGCCGTGGCGATCTTATACCCTACGGGAGAGGCCTCTCCTTCCTTGAAGGAGCCCCCGGTAATGCGGATTCTCACGTCCAGCACGGGATAACCCGCCAGGACGCCGCTGAAAACGGCTTCCCCGAGAGACTCCTCGATGACGGGGTGGAATTCCGCAGGGACGGCCTCGGGCGGGATCTCGTTTTTGATCTCGATCCCGGCGCCCCTCGGCAGGGGCTCCAGGACGAGCTTCACGTGACCGAAGTGCTTCTTCTCGCCCAGCTCCCTCTCGAAGCGCCCGTCGATCTCGACGGCTTTCTGAATCGTCTCGCGGTAGACGACACGCGGCTTGCCCACATTGACGTGAACGTTGTACTCCCGCAAGAGCCTGTCCACGACGATCTCGAGATGAAGCTCCCCCATCCCCGAAATGATCGTCTGTGCCGTTTCCTCGTCATACTTCACCTTGAGGGTGGGGTCCTCCTCGGAGATCTTGCCGAGCACCTCGGGCAGCTTTTCCTGATCGGCCGGGGTCTTTGCCTCGATGGCCTGGCTGATGACGGGGTTATAGAATTCGATGGACTCCAGGATGATGGGCTTCGACTCCTGGCAGAGCGTGTCCCCGGTGGTGCTGTCCTTGAGCCCCGCGATGGCAATGATGTCCCCTGCGCCGGCCACGTCGATGCGCTCGCGCTTGTTGGCGTGCATCTTCAGCAGCCGGGCCACCTTTTCCTTTTTGCCTTTCGTGGCGTTGAAAACCTCGTCGCCCGCTTTCAGGAGCCCCGAGTAGATGCGGGCGTAAGTGATCTTGCGGCCCTCCATCATGGCCACCTTGAAGGCCAGAGCCGAGAAGGGCTCCCGGTCGTTTGCCGCCCGGCTCTCCTCGGTCCTGGTGACGGGGTTGAGCCCCTTGACGGGCGGGACCTCCTCCGGCGACGGGAGAAAATCGATGACGGCGTCCAGGATGGGCTGAATCCCCTTGTTCCGCAGCGCCGCCCCGCACAGGACGGGCACGAGCTTGAGCGACACGGTGGCCTTGCGGATGGCCCGGATCAGCTCGGCATCCGCGATGGGAACCTCGCCCAGGTACTTGTCGGCGATTTCGTCGTCGACCTCGGCAAGCGTTTCCAGAAGCTTTTCCCGCCGGGCCTCGGCCTCGTCACGGAAGTCCCCGGGGACCTCGGAGACATCCAAGGCCGCCCCCAGGGTGCCCTCCTGCCAGGTGATGAGCCGCATGCGGATCAGATCGACGATACCCCGAAAATTCTCCGCCTCGCCTAGGGGCACCTGGACCGGCAGCGGCCGAGACAGGAACCGCTCCTGCATCATCCCGATGGCCCCGAAGTAGTCGGCGCCGATGCGGTCCATCTTGTTGATGAAGGCGATCTTGGGCACCCCGTACTTGTCGGCTTGGTGCCACACGGTCTCGGACTGGGGCTCGACCCCCTCGACGGCCGAAAAGACGACGACGGCCCCGTCGAGCACCCTCAGGCTGCGCTCCACCTCGATGGTAAAGTCCACATGCCCCGGCGTGTCGATGATGTGGATCTCGTGGTTTCGCCAGTCGCAGGTGGTCACGGCGGAGGTTATGGTGATGCCGCGCTCCTGCTCCTGGGGCATCCAGTCCATGACGGCCTCGCCGTCGTGCACCTCGCCCATCTTGTACGATTTACCCGTGTAGAAAAGAATCCGCTCCGTCACGGTCGTCTTACCCGCATCGATATGGGCGACAACCCCGATGTTACGGATTCTTGATAGCTTCACTCTTGCCATGGGCAAAACCAGTCCTGTCCGGCTGTAACCCTCGTTTCGGCTGCTGCAGAGCGGCCCACCCTTCACGACCCGTTGCGGAAGGGTTCCTAGCCGCCGGCTGCCGTCTGCTTCACGAGATCCTTGTTCGGGAAAATGGGTTCCCGGAGATCGACATGCCCCTTGATCGTCGTGACGTCCTTGCCGCCGACCTGGAAGCGGACCTTTTTGATCTCCGTGAGATTCTGGGTGAGTGTGTTTGCCAGAGAGTAGACGGTAGCCACTTCGCTTGCCGTCCCTCCCGGGTGCTGCTCAATGAAGGGATTGTCGAAATTCAGAATTGCCGTGCCGTCGGCGATTCGGATCCCCTGCAGCTTCGCGCCTGCGGGAATCGTCCGGATCTGTCCCAGCTTCGGCCCTTCGATGAGGGCCTTCACGATCTCTTCGGCCTGGGCCGTCGTGTTCTTCCCCTTGGGGACGAGCCGCTTTTCCGGGACGAGGAACCTTTCGTTGGCATCGGAGAAGTAGAGCACCACTTCCTTTCTCTCCCGCTTGGCCGCTGCTTCTTCGGCGTCAGGCGGGAAGATGGAATCCGAGAGCGCCCAGAACATGAATGCCAGGAAGCCGCCGCCGATGAGGACGGCGCCGAGGATGTAGAACAACCTGAAGGTCTTCTTTTTTTTCCGTGTCTTGAATTCTTCGGTTCGTCGCTGTCTCTTGCTTGCCATATCCGCTCAGTTCCGCCGTCCCTTCTCCTTCGGGGCTACCGGCTTTTCAAATTCTCCCTGGATTTCGCCGCCCAGTCCGATTCGGGAGCAAGTTGAATGACCTTCTTGAACGACTCGGCGGCCTCCTTTCGCTTGCGCAGCTGCATCTGGGTCATCCCGAGCCAGTAATGCCCCTCGGCAAGATTTTGAGCCAGTTGAACGGAGCGGGCCAGATGCTTTTCCGCTTCGTAGTATGAACCCTGCTGGTAATCGATGACCCCCAGGTTGAGTTGCAGGACGGGCATCAGGTAGGTGTTCGGCTCCTTTCGGATGGCCTCCTTGAAGCTGGCGTAAGCCCCCCTGAGGTCCCCCTTCGCCTTGTAGGCCCTGCCCATGTTGTACAGGGGCACCGACGGGGTCTCGTAGAGGGGGTTGACCAGAGCCTTGTTGAAGGACGCGATGGCCTCATCGTAGTTTCCCCGCGCCAGGTAAATCGTCCCCAGGAAGTTGTGCGCCTCGGAATAGTCGGGCTTCAGGGCGATGGCCTTCTGGAACTCCTTGACGGCATCATCGACAAACCCCTTGCGTTCGTAAGCGATCCCCAGGTAGTAGTGCACCGTGGGGTCGTCGGGTGTCAGTTTTTCGGCTTCGAGGAGCTCCTTCAGGGCAGGTGTGTACTGGCCTGCCTGGATGTGCGCCGCCCCGATGCGGATATGGCCTTTGGCCTTGTCCTTGATTTCCGCATCGGTGACACAGCCGGCAAGAATCGTTGCCAGGGCCGCGAGCCCGGCGAGTCCCATCATCCATGACCGGGTATTTTTCATGTCTTCCCTTCTTCCTGTTTCCGGTTTCCGTTGACCCACCAGTCACTCTTGTCCCTGAACCACCACTGCGTCCAGTCCGTCCGGAGGATCGTGTCGGCCAGCTTCTTCCCCTCCTCCGTGCAGAGCCGGCGAACGGCGAAGTCCATCCACTCCTGGCTGTACTGGTTACCGAGATCCCTGTACTCCTTGAGCTGCAGGATGAGGCCGAGCTGATCGGCGTCGTGCGCCAGCTGGGCCTCCCTGGTCTTCTTCTCGTTGTATTCCTCGAGAGAATCCCGGATCTCGGCGCCGAAGGGCAGGTGTTCCGTCAGCTCCCGGACGGCCTTCTCCTCGTCGACGGTGACGTATTTCTTGTACATGTAGTTCTGGTCACCCGTTCTCGCCTCGGGCAGATCGTGGACAAGGCACATCCGGAGCACCTTCAGCTCGTCCACGGAGGGGTCGAGCTTGCAGAGAGAATAGCCGATGAAAAGGGTTCTCAGGATGTGCTCTGCGACGGACTCTTTTCCGGAACCGAGAAACCGAAACCCCGTGCGCGGGGTTTTGTTCAACATGCCGACTTCAAACAGAAAGTTTGCGATTTCCTCCATCTCATCCCTTCTTCAAGGTACTGACCCGGTTTGCCATGTTCTCGGAGAGCTTCCGGATTTCGAGCTGCAGCGGAGCGATCCCCTCGGGCTTCATGGCATAGATCCGGTCCAGTCTCTCCTTCCAGTGCTCGATCACGTTGATCTCGTGCTCCCGGAGTTTCTGCTCGAACTTCCTCTGCATTTCCTTCAGGAACTCGGCGTCTCTGGACATGGAACCTCTCCCGGCACTCCGGCGAACTTTCGACCACCCGCCAAGCCGGGTGAAAATCTCGTGTATTATAACAGCAACCCCCCATCTTGCAAGCGGGAATCTGGAAGCGAAAGGGACCGGGTAAGCGCTTTCACGGACGACAACCTCGTCCCGAAAAGCCCCGCCGATCCTGCAGCGACGAATCCGCCCGGGGTCGGCCGAGCGCCGCTCACAGAGCGGCATCCGCATGAAATCCCTGCGGATAATTTCATTGACAAAGAGCGTGCTTTTGTGCCAGTGTCGCCATTTAGCGATCCGCCCCCAGCCCTGATTCGGGGCGTATCCTCCAGAGACTGAACTGAAGGGACAGGAGATCATCCCTCACCGTGAGTCCGGACCTGCTTGGACATATCAGCTTCAGCTGGGAGTTCATCGCCGCCCTCCTGAGCATCGTCCTCATCGACCTCATCCTCGCCGGTGACAATGCCGTGATCATCGCCATGGCGGTGCGCTCGCTCCCCCGCAAGCAGCGGCAGAAGGGAATCCTCATCGGCTCCGGCGCCGCGGTCGTCCTGCGGGTCGTTCTCACCTTCTTTGCGGCCCAGCTTCTGCAAACCCCCTACCTGAAGTTCGTCGGGGGCCTTTTCATCCTCTGGATCGCCGTGAAGCTCTTCATCGAGGGAAACCCCGGGGAGGAGGTCCACCGGGAAGCAAAAACCATCTGGCAGGCCATGTGGGTCATCGTCGTGGCCGACATCACCATGTCCGTGGACAACGTGCTCGCAGTGGCGGGCGCCTCGAAGGGCAACCTCTTCCTGCTCATCTTCGGCCTCGGCCTCAGCATCCCCTTTGTCGTCTTCACGAGCAGCCTGCTGTCCATGCTGATGGACAAGTACCCCTTCATCATCTATATTGGGGCTGCAGTCCTCGGCAAGGTCGGGGCGGAAATGATCTTCACGGACCCCGTCATCGTAGAGCATTTCAACCCCTCGGTGGTTTTCCAGTACGCGATGGAGGTCCTCTTCGCCGTCGGGGTCATCGCGATCGGCAAGCTGTGGGTCCGCTGGAAGATCTCCTCGAGAAAATGACCGCCCGCCGCAACGCGGCGCCAAACCTTGCGGCAATAACCGGCAGGGATTGACATCGATGGCGATTCTGACCATATCCAGGGAATTCAGGAGCGGCGGACAGGAAATCGGGACCGCCGTCGCCGAGCGCCTGCGATACGATTACGTGGGCAAGGAGCGGATCCTGTCCGATCTCCGGGGTCAGGGCGATCGCTGGATCGCCCTTCTCAACGAGGTGGACGAGGACCGTCCGACGATCTGGGACCGGTTTGACTGGGAGTACCAGGGCCTCATGGCCCTCATGGAGTCCACCATCTATGACCGCGCCATGGGTGACCGGGTCGTACTCGTGGGCCGCGGGGCCAATTTCCTTCTCGAGGGGATCCCCTACGCCCTGAGGGTTCGGCTCACGGCACCCATCGAGAAGCGGATCGAGAGGGTGATGCGAAAGGACGGCGTGGACCGGAAAAACGCCCTGCGGCTCATCGAAAAAATGGACAACGACCGCGCCTCCTTCATCCGGGCGAATTTCCACCGCGACTGGTACGACCTGACCGCCTACGACATGGTATTCAACACGGCCGTCCAGGGCTTCGAGGAGATCACCGACATCGTCTGCAACGCCCTGCAGGAAAAGGCGGGGAAACTCACCCTGGAGGTCTGGGAACTTCTGCGCGGCAGGATGCTCGCAGCCCGCATCAAGGCCCACATCGCGACCAACTCCAGGATCAAGATCCCGACGTTGAAGGTCTTTTTCGACGGGAAATGCATCATCCTCCAGGGTGTCGTACACCGGATGGCGGACCTGGAGGCGATCGGGGAGATCGTGACGGTCTCGGCCCAGGGAACGCCGGTCAGGAACGAACTGCGCTACAGAATATAGGGACCAGGGTATCGGGTCTAGGGTACAGGGAAGAGAAAGAAAAGAAGAGAACCAAAGATAAGAGAAGAACAGAAAGAGGCGCCGAGGAAGCGGCGCCTCTTTTATCACCATCCCCTATTTCATCCAGGCTTGTTTCCTGCCTGAAAATCCCGGTTGAAAAAGTCTGGCAAAAAGCGCGCAAATTGGATATAGAAACCAAGGGTTCGGTGTTGAACGCCGTTAGACAGGGTTATTCCACCACGCATCCGGAGATCTCCGGATGCCCTGCCGTTATCTGCCCGGGGTGTACAAGGAGGGGCTTGCATCCTTACCGGCAGCGCCTCCTGACGCATATATTCCGTTATTGTTTCCTTATACCCTTATTGCATATCGCCCTGCGCGGCTGCGGCCGGGGTGCAGGGCCTCACAGGAATTGTGGAAAGGAGGTTTTATCATGCTCAGGCGGCTTGCATCCATGTTCACGTATTTCATGAGGCACTACCTTCCCGATGCCTATCTCTTCGCGATCCTGCTGACGTTCCTCTCGGCGATCCTCGCCCTCATCTTCACGCCGACGGACGTCATGAAGATGATCATGGCCTGGGGAAACGGCATCTACGGGATCGTGGCCTTTGCCATGCAGATGATCCTGATCCTCGTGACGGGCCACTGCCTGGCTCTCTCACCGGCGGTCAAGAAGGTGCTGGTCTGGATCGCCGGCAAGGGCGACACGCCCATCAAGGCCGGGATGATCGTCTCCTTCGTGGCGGCCGTGGCCTCGTGGCTCAACTGGGGCTTCGGACTGATCGTCGGGGGACTTCTGGCCCTCGAGATCGCAAAGCGCACGAAGAAGGTGGACTACCCCTACCTCATCGCGGCGGCCTACAGCGGGTTCGTCGTATGGCACCAGGGCCTGTCCGGCTCGATCCCCCTGGTCTGCGCCACCTCCAAGCACGCCCAGAACTTCATCGAGAAGGTCACCGGGGCGCCGGTCCCCGTGGCCGACACCATCTTCGCGTCCTACAACGTCATTGCCTCGCTGCTGGTCATCTTCAGCCTCCCCGTCCTGTACGCGCTGATCCATCCCAAGGCGGAGGAGGTACAGGAGATCAGCGAGGAAAAACTCAAGGAGATCGCGGATGAGACGATCCACGTCGATAAACCGGCCAACCCGACCCTGGCCGAGAGGATCGACCACAGCTACGCGATCAACATCGTCTTCGGCCTCATGGGTCTTGCCTACCTGGGCAACCACTTCATGACAAAGGGCATGGACCTCAACCTCAACGTCGTCATCTTCCTGTTCTTCATCCTCGGTGTCCTGCTCCACGGGAAACCTGTGAACTACATCAAGGCCGTCAACACCGCCATCAAGGGGGCAGGCGGCATCGCGCTGCAGTTCCCGCTTTACGGCGGCATCCAGGGGATCCTGATCGGGACGGGGCTCGGGAAGGTCATCGCCAGCTGGTTTGTGGCCATCTCGACGCCGGTGACGTTCTACATGCTTCAGTTCTGGGCTGCGGGCATCATCAACATGTTCGTCCCCTCCGGTGGCGGCCAGTGGCTCGTGCAGGGCCCGATCACAGTCGAGGCGGCAAGAACCATGGGGATTGAAATGACCCGCTCGGCCATGATGGTGGCCTGGGGCGACCAGTGGACGAATATGATCCAGCCCTTCTGGGCGCTGCCGCTTCTCGGACTGGCGGGGCTCTCGGCCAGGGCCGTCATGGGCTACACGACAATGACCCTGCTGTGGAGCGGCGCGATCCTGTCGATCCTCGCCCTGCTGATGGGCATGGGGATCATGTAATAGCAGCTTCCGCGCAGCGTACCGACGAAAAAAGCCGGCTCCTTCGGGGGCCGGCTTTTTTAATCTTTCCGATCTTTTTACATGGCAGAACTGCCATTTGAAAAGGAATCGGCGGATGGAAAGGAGGGACCAAAACCATCCGCCGATCAACCTCTTTAAAAATGAGCGCCAGGAAATTTAGGGGTCTGTCAGGGTCTTGGGTATTTCCGGAGCGTCTCAGTTGCTGTAAAGTACGAGCAATAACGATGCCATGTACATGTCCCATTTCAAAAAAAAGGGAGGGACAATAAATAACTAATGATTCAGAGTGGTTAGAACTATTTTGGCCCGGCATCGGTCGTCAATTCCCGCTTTCCGGTGAAGCGCGGCACCGCACAAATCGTGCGAATAAAGAACGATTTGTATACATATCTTGCCAATACGTTGTCGGGGGCCGCTCACAGGACGTGCGACTTGTGAACACTATGTGCCATTAACGCACATTCATCCCCTACAAGGCAGTCCCCTGTTGCGGCGGCTGACCGGCAGGAAAAACCCGCTGCAGTGCAAAGCGCATGAGGCATTGCGCCACGGCATCGGATGAATCCGCAGAAAACCCCGGCCTTCGACCGAAAATACGTTTTTTCACCTTGACAGAACGGCTGCATTTATGTATAAGTCACGCGTTTCGATGGGCTATGTAAGCGCCTGTTGCAGAGCGGTTGCAAGTCCCTGTCCCACCGTTTTTGTTCCACGCCAGAGACAGAGAGAGAGGATCACCCCGGGCGAGTTACATCATCAGGCTCACGCTATGCGCTAGCACAGGAAATGTCCGTAATTCGTGCTTTGGGGCCAAATTTTAGAAAGGGAGGTAGTTGGTTATGGCGTTGAATTTCAATTTCACCGATGAACAGAAGATGCTCGAGGACAGCGTGTACAAATGGGCAATGGCCTGGCTCGAGCCCCAGATGGAGCATGCGTATGAGCTGGACGTGATGCCCGAAGGCCTCTTCAAGCAGACAGGCGACCTCGGTATCAACGGCATCGTGTTCGAGGAGAAGTACGGCGGAGCCGCCATGGGCTACATTGAAACCCTGCTGGCCTACGAGACGATCGCCCGCGTCAGCAACGCGCTCTCCATGACCGTCGGCGCCAGCCAGACGCTGGCCTTCGACAACTTCCGCCGCAACGCGACGGAGAAGCAGAAGCTTGAAGTCCTGCCCAAGTCCTGCACCGGCGAGTACATCGGATGCCTCGGCATCACCGAGCCCAACGCCGGCTCCGACGCCATGAGCATGGCGACGAAGGCCGTCAAGAAGGGCGACAAGTATATCATCAACGGCAGCAAGATTTTCATCACCAACGGTCCCGTGGCCGACTTCATGGTGTTCTACGCGAAGACGGACCCCGAGAAGGGCCCCCACGGCATTTCCACCTTCATGTGCTACCCCAAGAAGCAGAAGGGCTGGTCCGTTGAGAAGATCAAGAAGTGGGGCATGAGGACCTCCCCCACGGGTCTCGTGACCTTCGAGGACATGGAGCTTCCCGAAGAGTACCTCATCGGCGGCCTCAACAAGGGCGTGTCCGTTCTGACCTCCGGCCTCTGCACCGAGCGCATCACGCTTTCCGGCTGCACCCTCGGGTCGATGAGAAGCTGCCTCGAACTCTCCCTGAAGTACTCCCAGGAGAGAGTCCAGTTCGGCAAGCCGATCGCATCCTTCCAGTCGATCCAGGAGAAGCTGGCCAACATGTACTGCGGCTACAAGGCCTCCCGCTGGATGGCCTACAGCGCCGCAGCCTATTGCGACACGCTGACGAACAAGGCCGGCGGAAAGGGCACGGACCTCGACCGTATGGCCGCGGCCTCCCTGCTGTACTGCGGCGAGATGGGCACGAAGATCGGTCTGGATGCCGTCCAGATCCACGGCGGTTACGGCTACTGCACCGAGTACGGTGTGACCCGTCACTTCCTGGATCAGAAGCTGTGGGAAATCGGCGCCGGCACTTCCGAAATCCGCCGGATGATCATCGCCCGCGAGCTCATGAGAGACAACTTCAAGAGCGGTCTGTAATCCCCAACGTTCAGAGAAAGCAAGGGAGCCGTGGTTCGAAAGAGCCACGGCTCTTTTTTGCCCGCCGATCGGCGTTTGACATTCGGCGGATCGCCCGGTAAGATACCGCCCGACGCCGTTGCCGTCGGAGGATCTGCCCATGCATCCACGGGCGTTGCGCCTGGCCCTGTTCGTCTCAGCCCTCGCGGGGTTCACTCTTTTCCTTCCCGCGCTGCCCTCGCATTCCCAGGAGGACACGGCCCGGATCGTCCTGAAAAAAAAGGCCGGCGCCAAGGACAGGCCTTCCGTTTACATCGTGCGCAAGGGGGACAACCTCTCGACGATCATCCGACGCAAGCTGGGGAAACCGGCCGCAGAGTCGGCAGCCGTCACACGGCAGGTCAAGAGGCTCAACCCGCAGATCCGGGACGTCAACCGGATCTACCCGGGCCAGAAAATCACCCTGCCCCGCCTTGCCGAGCCAGGGAAAACCGGCTATGTCGTCAGGAAAGGCGACTCCCTTACGGCCATCCTCCATGAAAGGCTGGGGATCCGCGCGGCCGAGATGGCCAGGTGGATCGGGCTCACGAAAGAGCTCAACCCGGGCCTCGTCGACGCAAACCGGATCTATCCCGGCCAGGCGCTGATCCTGCCGGACAGGGGCGAACGGGCACCCGGGCCCGTCGAGCAGGCCGCAGGCCAGGCACAGGCCGATGCGCCGCAAATGGACGCCCCTGTATTCCGGCCCACCGACCGTGACCTCGACATCGTCTCGACGGTTGTCAAACAATCCGGCGGGACGGTCGCCCGCGGCGGCAAGGTTTTCATCCCGCTCACCGAAGAGGAGCACCTGGCCGTCGACTGCGCCGACATCCCCATGGTGGAGCTTGCGGACGGCAGCCGGATCTTCCTGGATTACGGGCGCCAGATCCCCGCCGATACGGCCAGCCTCGTGCGGTCGCGCTGGGCAAATTTCACCGTGATCAGCGACGGCGGCGACGGCGTCTATTCGGCGCTCGCGGGCATCTTCGGGGCCTCGCGGGACTTCACCTTCCGCAGGCATGAAGGGGCCCTGACCATCGGGACTGCACCGGTGCTGAAACTCAAGGGGGACTGGATCCTTTCCCGCAAGGGACCCGGCGGTCAGGAAAACACCCTTTGCGTCGTCTGCAGAACATACGGTCGATCCCAGCCGCTGCCGGAACCGGTCGCCCGGTTCGCCGAGAAACAGGGTGTCCCCGTCCTCGAGATCGACGAGGAAAGCGGGGCCGTTCGCATCCGGCAGGCGCTTCCCTCCCCCCCCGACATCGACTCTCTCGATGCCGGCGGCAACCGGGCCCTTGTCGGCTCGCTGCTCGACATGCTGGGCTATGCCTACAAAAAAGACCAGCGAATCCCCGTTCCCGACGCCTCGAAAGACGGCCCGCCGATGACGATGCGGGCGGACTATTCCGTAAGAATCGGCACCCGCACCGTTGTCATCCAGTTCGGGGACCTGCCGTCGCAGTTCCAGGTCAAGCTGAATGAAGAAGGCATGGGCCTGGTGCAGATCGCCGGTGAGGACGATCGGAAAACGGCCCTGGAAAAGGTCCTCAAAGGGCTGGATATCCCCTATGTCGAGGAAAACGCGGAATTCAGCCCGCCCGGGGAAGACCGGCCGCCCCGATGGATCCTGATGCTTGCCGCGATCCGGCTCACATCGGAAAAGGGAACGATCTATCTCGTTCCCTCCGATGCGGACAAGGACCTCTGCGCATTCATCGGCGAGCGATGGAACCGCAACATCATCCTGTACTGAAAAAAAGAGGGTGAGAGGGTTGGATCCGCTTTCAGCCGGCCCCTCATCCTGCCTGAAGCCCCTGTCGCCAAGGAAGGATCGGATTTCTCTTGTCTGCCATGGAAACAAAAAAAACCGTCAAAGCCATATCCCTTTTTTCGGGAGGCCTCGACAGCATTGTCTCGGTCCAGCTGATCCGGGAACAGGGAATCGAGGTCCTGGGGCTCACCTTCCGCACCCCCTTCTTCGGTGCCGACAAGCCGAGGGCCGCGGCCCGCATGATCGATTTGCCGCTCGAGGTTGTGGACATCACCGGGGTGCACCTCGCCGTCGTCAGGGCCCCGCGATACGGCTACGGGAAGAACATGAACCCCTGCATCGACTGTCACACCCTCATGCTCAGGATCGCGGGGGAAAAGATGAAGGAGAAGGGGTACGATTTCATCTTCACCGGCGAGGTCCTGGGGCAGCGGCCCATGTCGCAGAGCCGCCAGATGCTGCACGTCGTGGCGAAAAACTCGGGCTGGGCCGATTACATCCTCCGGCCGCTTTCGGCCAGGCTCCTGCCCGAAACCCTTCCGGAGAAGGAAGGCAAGGTGGACCGGGCTCGCCTGCTCGACATCTCGGGCCGCGGCCGGAAGCGTCAGATGGAGATGGCCGAGCGTTACGGGATCAAGGAATACTCCAACCCGGCGGGAGGCTGCCTGCTGACGGACGTCATGTTCTCGAGGCGCCTCAAGGACCTCTTCGCCCGCCATCCCGATTTCACAACGCGCGATCTGGAACTCCTGAAGGTGGGTCGGCATATCCGGCTCGACGGGCCTCACAAGGTCATCGTCGGAAGGAACAAGGGGGACAACCAGGCGCTGGAACCCCTGATCGAGGATCGTGACGCCGTTTTCCAGATGAGAGACTTTCCGGGCCCCCTCTGCATGCTTCCCGGGAATGGGCCAGAGGAGGTGCGCCGGGAGGCGGCCGCTATCTGCGCCGCTTACGGAGACACCCCGAAGGATGCGGAGGAGGTGACCGTGAAGTGCCGGCAGGGGGGCCAGACGAGCCTGCTCCTTGTCAAACCGGTGAAACGGGCGGACCTGCAGGAGAGGATGATCTGAAAACCGTGTCTAGTGGCTTGTGTTTTGTGTCTAGTGAAAAATCCTTTCCTTTCTTCACTGGTCACTAGCCACTGGCCACTGATCACTTCTTCACGGCAGATGCGCGGGGCGCAGCAGATCGTCGATCGTCTTCACGGGGTTGAAAGTTTCGATGGGAACCTCGACGAAGACGGTATGCCAGAAGGCCATCGATCCGTTCCACAGGCCGGGCAGTTCGAGCGCCTTGATGTCGCAGCCCTCGTGGGATTTTGTCGAGATGAAGACCTGTTCGCCGTCGACAAACCGTTCGAGATCGAACTTATTCCCCCTGAAGTCGCGGATGCCGCAGACCAGATCGACGGGGTTGAAGTGAGTCGACGAGGCCCAGATGGCCGCCTGGTCTGCCCGGCTTTTGTCCACCTGGACTTCCTCGACGATCTGGAGGGAACAGGCGCCGTTTTTGCCGACCACCCAGAACGGCCCGCCCCCGGGCTCCCCTTCGTTTTTCACCATCCCGCAGACGCGAAGGGGCCTGTTGAGAAGCCCCATCAGGATCTGCCCCCGCTCCCCGAGCGGCCGCCTCTCCATGCCGGGCGGCACGGAGCAGTTCAGCCGATCCGCGGCAAATCGGGCAGCCGCTCCGATCGCGCTTTCCCCCGCCTCCCGCTCCGAAAGCGCCCGGAGGTGGCAAAAGAGCTCCCGCTGCAGTCCGGCCAGGCAGCCGCCGAGGATCTTCTTGTGCAGGACCGTTGCACTCTTGAGGCGGTCGGGGACGATGTTGTCGATGTTCTTGATGAACACAATGTCCCCGTCGATGCCGTCCAGATTGTAGAGCAGTGCCCCGTGCCCCCCCGGCCGGAAGAGGAGACGCCCGTCGCGGTCCCGGAAGGGACGGTTTTCGAGATCGACGGCGATGGTGTCCGTCGACTCGCCCTGAATGGAAAGCCCGATCTCGAAGCGAGCGCCGAAGCGCTTCTCGCAAAGACCCGTGACCCGGCCCAGGAGCTCTTTCACCGGTTCCAGGTGCTCTTCGGACACGGTGAAGTGGATCCGGCACAGGCCGCCGCCGTCCTTCGCATAGAGGGCCGCCTCGACGAGGTGCTCCTCGAGGGCTGTCCGCGCCTCCTTCTCGTATTGATGGAACTTCAGAAGCGCCTTGGGCTTCCAGGCGTAATGGAGCCCCTTTTCGTTGAGGATGAAATCGAGGATCTCCTGTCCCCGCCTCCGGGCGACCAGATTCCCCAGGTCATGGCCCGCCGCGGAGAGCGCTTTGCCCAGGTCCCCGTAGAAGGCATACCGGGGAAGACGGGCCAAGAAGGTCTCCAGTTCCTCGCCGTCCGTGAACCCGCCCCGGTTGAAAACACCGTGCCACTCCCTGAACATGCGCGTGGCGGCACCCGAGGCAGGGACGAACTTCAGGACCCTGCCGGCCCTGGCCGCCTCGTCATGCAGGGCCACAAGGTTCTCCCGGTCTTCGTCGGCGACACGGATGATCCCGTCGCCGACCGTCGCCGGGCGCTCTAGGGTCACGGTCACCGCCCCGAGACGACAGAGATCGATCTGACGCAGGACCTTCTCCTCCGTGGCGCCCCGCTCCCGGATATGTTCGATGTCGGATGCGCTCAGTATCTTCTCAGCCACCAGTGGCACCTCCTTTGTTTCCGCCGGGCTTTTTCCTGACCAGTTCGATCACCGTCACCTCCGGCGGGGCCAGGAACCGGATGGGCGGGCCCCACGTTCCCGAGCCGCGGCTCACGTAAACATGGGAGTGCCCCAGGTCGTGAAGCCCGCTTTCCGTTGGGAAATACAGCCTGACGACATGGCGGAAGGGAAAGATCTGCCCCCGATGGGTGTGGCCGGAAAGCTGCAGATCGAAAAGCCCAAGGGATTCCTCCTCGACGACGGGCCTGTGCTTGAGGAAGAGGACGAAACGGTCCCGGGGCAGTCCCTCCAGGGCATCCTTTTCCCCGTTGCTGCGACCTCTCAACCCGAAGCCTTTTGCCGCCGGGTCGTCGACGCCGGCAATCGTCAGCACCCCGCCGACATCCCGGCTCGCCCCCCGAAGAACCTCGAAGCCGGCCCGCTCCGTGAAGGCCAGCGCCTCATCGAGGCCCACATAGAATTCATGATTGCCCGTCACGGCATACTTGCCCAGGGCGGGCCGGATGTCCCGAAACTGATCCAGAAGCCCCGGCAGGTGCTCCAGCGGCCCGTCGACAAGATCCCCCGTGGAGACGAGCATGTCCGGGGCCTCTTTCCTTACGACGTCGAGCATCCGCGCGAGCCTCTCCTCGCGGACGATGAGCCCGAGGTGGACATCGGTGATCTGGCAGATCTTGAGGCGATCGACACCGTCCGGAAGCAGGTCCGTCTCGATCACGACCCGTTCGGCCCGGACATGAAGGGCCTCGAAGTAGCCGTAGGCCGTCGCGGCCAGGGAAAGAACGAGCGGAACGAGAAAGGCAACCTTCGCCCCCGGCACGAAACCCGAAAGATCCTTCCGGGCGACAAACCCTGCAAGCACAGCCAAACCACGGTACAGATCGAGGGAGAGCAGCGCCATGACCAGGAGGAATAAAAATGCCAGCCAGAGATATCCTCCCCAGGAAAGGGCCCTTGCGGCCGCCTCGGCCCCCTGTTTCTCCAGCATGCGGGCCCCGAGCGGGGCAAGCATCATGACAAGCATGAAAAGCGAAAGCGGGATGGCCACGGCGGGGCCAAAGGAGAAAGCGGCCCTTGCCTTGAGAAAGACGTATCCCTGCATCAGGCCGTAGATCAGAAAGAAGCTGAGCAAAAACAATGTCATGGAAGTCCGTTTCATCCCCGGGAATGGCGACGCATCGCAAGAGGCGTCGGCGTCGATCGCAATGATTTTCTAACTTAATGACGGCGTGTCCCTTTTGCAAATGGAAAATCCGGCGGAAATGCCGTCAGTCGAAAAAACGTCCCGTGGCGTGAAACCTCAGAGGGTTCTCCCTCTCGAAACCCAGGGAAGGGTCTGCAGGCGGCAGGCTCCAGGAAGCCGGGAGCGCGGCCCCGGGTGCGAGCAGGGGCTCGAGCCCCAGGCAGAAATCGACACTGCGGTCAACGGCATCCTGAAAGAGAACGCGGATGCCATGCGTGCGGAACTCCCCTGTCGAGGGGTGCCGGTAGGTGATATCCCCCTCGATCCTCCAGCATTGGCTCATGAGCCCCGGCAGGTAGACCAGGGCGAGAAACTCCCTGACCCGCGGCGGTGCATTGGAAAAGAGCAGCGAAACCACACGCCCGACCAGGCGGTTCCGATAGAGGGATTGCATGAGGGCAAACAGGCGAAAAGAGGACAGGAGCCCCTCTGCAAAGCGCTCCGTATCCTCATCGCCCAGCCAGCACCGATCGAGATGCTCATGGAGGCGTATCGGGGGCATTTCGGACTCGCGGATATACGATGCCAGCGAATAACCCTTCACCCTGTGATAGCCGCCAGCCAGGCACATGTCGACGAGCGACTCGAGCATCCGGTGGTCCTGCCGGGCGGCGGTCCTTTGCCTCAGGTTTGGGGAATCGTAGGGACCGGTGAGATAAAAGATCAGGGGGTGCATCAGCGCATCGCCGAACAGGTGGGTCACGAGTCCGACCAGGAAGGCTGTCAGTTGGGTTCTCTCGTGCTCCGGGCGCGTCAGGAGATAGCGCAGCAGCGACTCGACGAGCTCAACGGCGTCCTCGACGGTGCCGTGAAGCCTGGTCGGCAGGGAGCCGAATCGCGATTCGAAGTCGCCTTTCAGGTAGTAATAGGGGGCATCGTGGATGATGGCCCCGATGTAGAGAAGGTTCGGGTTGCGGCTCAGAGGCGCCTCGAGAAAGGTCCCCTCGAGTCGCTTCGACACGGCTTCAGCGATAAGCCAGTGGGTGATTTCTTTCGGCATGCAGGTCGAACTCTATCGGCTGTTCACGGGGGGCACACCCCTCCGCTCAGAGAAGGTAAGAAGGGGAGAGGGTAAGAACGTTGGATGAGTCGGAAGCCGAATTCACGCGTTCAGCTTCTCCAACTTTCTTTCCTTCATACCATCTCACCCTCTGCTGGAAGAGCCGGCAACGGCCTTTCAAATCCACACATTGTAGGGCGTGCAGTCACCCCGCAGGTTGCGGACGTATTTCACTGTCAACAGGCCTCGGAACCGGCATGTCCCTTCGGGGGAAAATCCGGCCCTCTCGAAGACCTTTGCCACCTTCACATCCCCCTGCACGACGCAGGCCGTCAGCGCCGCAAACGGCTCATCGCGGAGAACTCGGATTGCCGCCCGGAGTGCCTCATGGGCGAGGCCTTTTCCATACTCCTCCGAACGCAGCGCTAGAGCCGTCTCCCCGTCGGCAGCCGTCACGGTCCAAGCCAGGGGAACCCAGCTCCTCTCCGTGAACCGTTCCACAACGAGGGCCTGGGCCCTGCCCGTCGCGATTGTTTCAGTCACCCAACCGCTTCGGTCCGTATCCGCAAAGAGCCTCGCGAACCCGCGCATCTCTTCGGCGGAGGCGTTGCGCACCCGTAAGTGTCCCGGGAAACCGCAAACCCGCTTCGGGCTGCGGCGGATGTCCCTTTCCTGCGCCACACCATTCATTCTGGCCTCCTTCATGCTTTTTTATCTAACCGGCGCTGCGGGGAAAAGTCAATCGGTAAGGAAAGTCAGAGGGCAAGAAGGGTTGAGGGTGAGAAGGTTGGAAAAGCCGGTAGAATGAGGCTGGCTTCCAGCTGCTCCAAACCTCTCACCTTCTTACCCTCTCACCTTCTCACTTCTCATCGACCGCGTGCGGGTAGAGGATGACCTTCACGGCCTCGCCGGCTTCAGCCACAAGCTTGAAACCGAGACCTGCCTCGGCAAGGCTCAGGCGGTGGGTGATCATTTTTTCGACGGGCACGCGGCCCGAGCGGATCAACTCGATCGCCACGACGGCGTCATGGGGGGCATTGCCGTAAGAGGGCAGCACCCGGATCTCATTGCGCCAGAAGTCGTTGACGGGCACGGGAAGCTCGATGCCCGGGTCTGTGGGGGCAAAGCACAGGATCGTGCCACCCCGGTCGACGGAGAGCAAAGCCTGCCGGTAAGCGGAAAGGGCGCCCGCGCAGACGATGACCAGGTCGGCGGGCCTTCCTCCGTTCAGGGCCGTGAACCGGGCGGGGACGTCCTCGGAGGCGTGAATCGTCGCATCGGCCCCGAGACCCATCGCCGCACGGAGACGGTGTTCGCTGACATCGGTCGTTACGACCCGCCCGGCACCAAGAGCCTTTGCCAGCATGAGATGCAGAAGCCCCGAAATACCGCTTCCGAGAATGAGCACGCTCTGCGCCGGCTGCAGACCCGCGAGCCTCTGGCCGCGCACAATGCAGGCAAGGGGCTCGACAAAGACGGCCTGATCGAACGAGACACCGTCGGGAAGGATGAAGACACCGCGGTCTGCATTCAGGGCGGGGACGCGCAGGTACTCGCTGAACCCTCCCGGGTCGTAATTGGTCGTGTGAAGCGTCTCGCAGGCCGTGTGGTTCCCTTTGAGACAGTAAAGACAGGTATTGCAGGGAATGTGATGGGATACGAAAACGCGGTCGCCGATCCGGTAGCGCTCTGCGGCGGCGTCCTTTTCGACGATGACCCCGCTGATCTCGTGGCCCAGGACGAGGGGGGCTTTCTTGATCCGATACCACTCCATGACATCGCTGCCGCAGATGCCGCTGGCCATCACCTTGACGAGCAACTCGCCCGGCCCGATCGGAGGGACGGGCCGCTCTTCGACGCGGATGTCATGGTTGTTGTAGTAGACGGCGACTCGCATCAGGATACACCCATGGAATAATGGAATATTGGAATATTGGTTCTCAAATCCCTTTCCTGATACCCATCATTCCAACTTTCCATCACTCCAATATTCCAAATCCAGTTACTTTTTTCTGCTTCGCTTGCCCTCATCCGCCACGACTGAACGGAACAGCTCGTGGGCCTGCTTCACCGACGCCTTTTCGTGGATGATCGCACCGAGGGCCCGGATCATGGGTACGGGATTCGGGCTCTGCCAGATATTGCGCCCCAGGTTGACGCCGACGGCGCCGCGCTTCATGCCGTCGTGGACGAAGGCCAGCACCTCCACTTCGGTGTCGCACTTGGGACCGCCCGCCATGACGACGGGGACGGGGCATCCTTCCACCACCTTGTCAAAGTTCTTGCACCAGTAGGTCTTGACGACGCGGGCCCCCAGTTCAGCGGCAATCCGGGAACTCAGGGCCAGGTAGCGGGCCTCCCTCTGCTCGAGCTCCTTGCCGACGGCGGTGACGGCCATCACGGGGATCCCGAAGTCCTCACAGTCGTTGACCAGATCGGCCAGGTTCATCAGCGATTCATGCTCATACTCGCTGCCCACGAAGATCGAGACCCCGACGGCCGCCGCGTTGAGCCGCAGGATCTCCTCGATGGAGGTGGTCAGGGCTTCATGGGCCAGATCCTGGCCGATGACGCTCGTGCCGCCCGACACCCGAAGGATGATGGGCTTGCTCCCTGCGGGGTCGACACAATGTCTCAACACGCCGCGCGTGACGAAAAGGGCCTCGCACCACGGGAGAAGCGGCGCGATGGTCTCACCCGGCTTTTCCAGGCATGACGTGGGACCCTGGAAATAACCGTGGTCGATCGGCAGAAACAGGCAGCGCCCGTTCCTGAACAGTCGGGACATCCTGTTCTTCATTCCCCAGTCCATATCAACACCCCTTGATATTTTTGCATGTATCTGATGATTCGATTGCTGTTCAGAGTTCCCACGGTACTCTTCGACGGCTGCAGGCTACAGGCTACAGGCTTCAGAAAGGCCCTTCCTCGAACCCGAATTCCTGTTTTTCACAAATCACTAGCCACTAGCCACTTCTTCACTGGTTCGACTCGCCCAGATGCTCCTCCAGGCCGGCAAACACGGCGGTCCCCTTTTCCCACGTGTAGAATACGACATGGATTCCAAGTTTCAGAAGCAGCTCCTGCTGCTCGCGTTCGCACTCTCCCGGAACGACGAGAACCCGCCGGGGCTCCTGCGGCATCCTGACGCTCCTGAGCAGGAGCCGTGCCGCGCCCAGCTCCAGATCCGCCGGGGCCGCCCCCGTGACAACCTCGAAAACCGAGGAGGTCCGCCCGGCCGGACCGCGGGTGAAGATCTCTCCTCCGGGTCCGCCTCCCACGCGGGCTCCCATTGCTTTGAGCCGGCGGGCCAGATCGAGCACGGCAAGGTCACGATCGCATTCCGCGGCGTAATCCCGCCTCTCGGGGACATACCGGCCGCCGATGAACTCCTCGCGAAAACGCTCGTCGTCGAAAAATATTCTTGCCTGCGGATCGTCGTCGGCTCCCAGGTCCTTGATGGCGTCGACCTTTCGGACGAACTGCGCCAGCTGCCGGATGAAAAGCGGGGACTGCATCTCTCCGATCACCACGACGGCGCTGCGGGTATCGCCGTCCTCGACCTCGCTCCAGACACCCCGGTAATGAGCCTCGAAGAGGGATTTCCCGACCCCGCGCCTGCCTCCGATCTTGCCCCGGTGGATGAGGAACACCCTCCCCGCATCATCCTGGGCAAAGGCCCCGCCGATCTTGCGGTCGAGGCTGCCCGTCGGCACATTGATTTCGATCGTGCTGGAAACGGCACCGCCGTCCGCGGGCCTGCCGAGCCCGAAGGCGTTCCCGTAACGGTCTCCGGAGACGGTCCGGGTGTGAAACCAGATGCCGGGCTCGCCGGCCCAGAAGATCTTTGCCCGGATACTCTCGCCGGGGTGACCGATCTTCACGGCAATCCGGTCCGTCACAAAGGGCCGCAGCGCCCGGATGAGCCGGCGCTGGCAACGTCGGATCGTCGATTCATCGTCCAGGATTTTGAGCACCCGGAAGCCCCCTGATCTTGCCTGGAGCCGATCGCTGTTCCAGGTCCGTCATGTTCATTTCGGCGCCGATCTGCCCGTAGTACCGGTTCCACTTGCGGAACTGGTTATCCAGATCGGTGAATGCTTTCACCATCGGAAGTTTCTGCGGCCTCTCCCCGTTGAGCTCGCGACCGATCGATGTCATCTGTTCGTGGAGATGAAGTCGAAGCGCCATGATCTCCCGCAGCGGACTCTCCCACCACGATCGCTGCCCGTTGTTGAGCCCGAGGGCAAACATCTCGTGCTTTTCCGTGAGAAGCTCGACCCCGCGACTCAGGTCCTCGTACTGGGCAGCGACTTCCTTCCATGTGACATCGGTTGCGAGCAGGACCTTCCGGATATCCCGCGAATGCTGCGCGAGCGTTGCCGACAGACGATAACAGGCCTCGAGCTGTTCCTGCTGCCGCTCGTCGCCTTGAAGCCACGCATTGCGCTGGATCTGCCGCTCCTCCTGCTGATCCTGCGGCCCCTTCATGCCGGGAGCCACGGGGCCGATGGGCCTCGCCCGGTCCTTGGACGAGCTTCCCACCTGGGCCTCTGCCGTCAGCACAAAGAGGAACCCCAGCAGCACAAAGACCACGGTGACGAGCCCCGCCGTTGCATTCTTCATGAATCCCGGGCTCCTCCTTTCCCTGTCCGGCCCGACTCCATCCCCGATCCCGTCCGCATCACCGGAGCGCCGGCCATGCGATTCGCCGGGGCGGGCGCCTGCACCGCCTTGAATCCCCGCTCGAGCAGGCTTCGGGCTTCGCGGAAGCGGGCACCGGAACTGCGCGACCCCAGCACGACCACCACGACGCGCGTGTTGTTCTTTCTCGCCGTGACGACGAGGTGATACCCCGAGCCCGCCACATGCCCCGTCTTCAGGCCGTCGACGTAATGATTCGCCTCGAGCAGGTGATTCGTGTTGCTGCGGGCCCTCCGGCCATATTCGAAGACGGGCTGGGAATGCATCTCCAGCGACTGGGGAAAGCGGTTGATGTAAGCGCAGGAAAGGGTCAGGATGTCCCTGGCCGTCGTCACCTGGCCTTCTTCCCGCAACCCGCTCGGATTGCTGAAATGGCTGCCGGTCATGCCCAGTTCGACGGCTTTCACGTTCATTCTCCTGACGAATTCGTCCACATCGCCGCCGACGTATTCGGCCGCCGCGACCGAGGCATCGTTGGCCGACATGATGGCCATCCCTTTCATCAGATCTCCCAGCGAGATCTGCGATCCCGGGCGGATCCGCATGCGGGAACCGTTCACCTGGCTGACGGTTGAGCTGACGTGCACGACATCCGATTTTCGAACCCTCCCCTCGCCGAGGGCCTCGTAGATCAGGTACAGGCTCAGGATCTTCGTGAGCGATGCCGGCGCGATGGGTTCGTCGGGGTTTTTCGAGTAGAGGATCTCGCCGGTGGTCATGTTCATGACCAGGACGGATTTCGCCGTGATTCCGACCTTGGCCTTGGCCTTCGGCTTTGATTTCACCTTTCTGGAAGCGGCGAACAGGTCATCGGGCTGCAAAAGCTGAATCGCCAGGACGGCCGCAAGCAGCAGAATACTTCTTTTGAGGTGCACCATGCTGATGAGCGATTTTCTCCAATCGGTTCTCGGGCGGACGGGGTTCGACGTCACGGAAGCCCGCTGTCCGACCAACGGAACGATAAAGGAAAACGAAAGGTCCCGTCAAGCTATTTATCCATCGCCCATGGGCGATGGATTGAATGCCTGAGTGCGGGAGTGCGGACGTGAAGGAATGAGGTGAGTTCCACCGGTCACTGGTCACTGAATAATGCTCAGGATGACCGGGTCGTTCCTTTCCGGCGGTTCGGGGATTTCCTTCGGATAGCCCAGGATGATCGGGGCCACGATCTGCAGATCTCCCGTGATCCCCAGATCGTTCCGGAGGGCGGCGTCCCGCAGGTGTGCCCCCAGACCGATCCAGCAGGTGCCCAGGTTCCTTGCGGCGGCGGCAAACATGAAATAGCAGGCGGCCAGCGAGCAGTCCACATCCAGGCTTCCCAGCCCCGACGGGCCGCAGATGTAGACGACGCAGGGCGCATTGTAGAAGACGTTGAACCGGGGGTCACGGAGAATATCCCCGTAGCGCTGAAGAGGCGAGGACGGATCGGCTTCCAGATCCAGGAGGAGATTCTTCTTGCTCTCGTCGGAGAGTTTCCGGATTGTTTCCCGGTTCGACACGATGGAAAACCGCCAGGGCTGACGGTTCATGGCGCTCGGCGCCATGCAGGTCTCCCGGATGATCTCCCTGACCAGTTCCGGCGGCACCTCCCGGTCCTGGAATTCCCGGATCGAGCGCCTCTTGCGAAGCAGGGTCTGAAAATCCTTCATGTCGCCGACACCTTTTTCTCCTTCGAGCTGTTGAGCTGCCTGAGGGCGAGCATCAGGGCCTGCGTACCCGATTTCCCGTGCCCTTGGGCCATCACGGCCACGTAGAGCTGGTGAACCAGGGCAAGACCGGGCAGGGCGAGACCCATGGCCGCGGCCTCCCTCAGTGCGATGCCCATGTCCTTGATGAAATGCTCGACGTAGAACCCGGGACGGAAGTCGCCCTGGGCGATCCGCGGGCCCAGCGTGTTGATGCTCCAGGAACTGGCGGCTCCCTTTCCAATGATGTCGATGACGGCCTGCATGTCGAGGCCGGCCTTTTCCGCGTAGAGAAGGGATTCGCAGACCCCGATGATCGTCCCTGCAATGAGGACCTGGTTGCACATCTTCGTGTGCTGGCCGGCGCCCGGCCCGCCCATCCAGGCGATGGTTTTCCCCATGTGTTGAAGCAGCGGCAGGACCTCATCGTAGATTTTCCGGTCGCCGCCGACCATGATGGCGAGGGTGGCGTTCCTCGCCCCCACGTCGCCGCCCGAGACGGGGGCATCGAGACTGAAGATCCCCTTTTTCACGGCGGCCTTCGCGATTCGTCGCGCAAGGGCGGGCTCGCTGGTCGTCATATCCACGACGATGCGGCACTTGGCTTCGGCCGCGAGGATCCCCTGCGGCCCCAGGTAGGTTTCCTCCACGTCGGAGGGCATGCCCACCATGGTGAATACGACCTCCGTATCGGCCGCCACGGCCGAAGGTGCGGGGCACCAGTGCCCTCCCCGGTCGACGAGCGGCTTCGCCTTGTCGCGGGTCCGGCTGTAAAGGGAGAGCTCGTGGCCTGCGAACTGCAGGTGACCCGCCATCGATGCCCCCATGATCCCCGTGCCGATCCAACCGATCTTCATCGTCATCACCTCACGATGTTGTGTCGTCTCTATCATAACATCTCGGAAGATTTGCCTTTTCACTTTAGGGAAACCGGGGCGCTCCTGTCAAGTTCATCCTTTCCTGCCGGGTCGTTTTGTAGTAAGAAATGGGCCGTTGAGGCCATGCCGGACATGATCCTGTAAAGGAGGGAACCCATGCTGCGCTTCGTTCTGGCCGCCGCCGTGTTTTTCCTTTTCGCACTCGCTCTTCCCGCCGGAGGGGGCAGCCCGGCCATTGCCGAGGATACGGTCTTCCGCTGCGGGGCGGAAAGCGTTGCCGTCGGGGACTCCCGGTATTCCGTCCAGAAGATCTGCGGGATGCCGTCGCGGAGCGAAACGGTGGCGAAAACAAGCAAAAACAAGAAACAGAAGAAGCCGAAGGGATCGACCTCGACATCCTCTTCGGGAAAAGTTCAGAAATGGTATTACGACCGGGGCTACGGGGATTTCGTTTACGTCCTCACCTTTGAAAGAGACGTCCTGAAAAAAATCGAAAAATCGGGCCGGGGACGCTGAAGGACCTGGAAGCTCGGAATTGAGGAAGAGCAGAAGCGCGGACGTGAAAACCGGACTCGCGGATTGTTTTTTTCCTGCCGATCTTCCGCTCTTCCTGACTTCCGCTCTTCACGATAGCAAGGCGGATTGCGTTCGAGTCATCAACAGACTGCCCGGGAAGCGAATCACCATGCTGGGTGCAATAGACTGGCTCATCATCGGGCTCTACTTCCTGTTGAGCACCTTCATCGGCGTGGTTTTCGCCCGCCGTGCCGGGTCGAGTGTCCAGGAGTTCTTTCTGTCGGGGCGGAATCTCCCCTGGTGGCTCGCCGGCACGTCCATGGTCGCCACGACCTTCGCGGCGGACACGCCGCTGGCCGTGACGGAGCTCGTGGCGAAAAACGGGATCGCCGGAAACTGGCTCTGGTGGAATTTCGTTCTCGGCGGAGTGCTCACCGTCTTCTTCTTCGCGCGCCTCTGGCGACGAGCGGGGATCCTGACCGACGTGGAGTTCGTCGAGTTGCGCTACTCCGGCAAGCCCGCCGCTTTCCTGCGCGGTTTCCGCGCCCTCTACTTGGGCCTCTTCATCAACACGGTCATCATCGGCTGGGTGAATCTGGCCCTGGCCTCCGTTCTCGAGGGGATGTTCGGGATTCCCCCGGGGCAGGTCATGCTCTACGTTGCCCTGTCCCTGGGAATCACGGCCTTTTATTCGGCCCTCTCCGGCCTCTGGGGCGTTGCCGTCACCGACGCCTTCCAGTTTGTCCTGGCCATGGCCGGGACAATCGTTCTGGCCGTCGTGATCCTCGCCCTTCCCCAGATCGGCGGAATGGCGGGGCTCGTGGAAAAGCTTCCCGGCTGGTCTCTCTCCTTCCTCCCGGCCCTTTCCCGGGGCGCGGCCCAGGACTCGACTGGCACGCTCACCCTGAGCGCAGCAGCCTTTTTCGCCTTCATCGGCATCCAGTGGTGGGCCTGCTGGTACCCCGGGTCGGAACCCGGCGGGGGCGGTTACGTGGCCCAGCGGATGATGTCGGCCAAAGACGAGCGGCATTCCCTCTTCGCGACCCTGTGGTTCACCGTGGCCCACTACTGCGTGCGACCCTGGCCGTGGATCATCGTGGGGCTTGCAACGCTCGTCCTCTATCCCGAACTGGGACCGGCCGAAAAGCGGCTGGGCTATGTCTACGCAATGCGCGACTTCCTGCCGGCGGGCGTAAAGGGCATGCTCGTGGCGGCCTTTTTCGCCGCCTACATGTCCACCATCTCCAGCCAGCTCAACTGGGGCACCTCTTACGTCATCCATGATTTCTACCGGCGCTTCGTCAGGCCCGATGCCGGCGAGAAGCACCTCGTCGCCGTCTCGCGCTTCGCCACGCTGGCCCTGATGGCCCTTTCTCTCTACGTCACCTCGATCATGGAGACGATTTCCGGCGCCTGGGCATTCATCATCGAGGCCGGCGCCGGGCTGGGGCTCGTCCTGATCCTGCGCTGGTTCTGGTGGCGGATCAACGCCTGGAGCGAGATTGCCGCCATGGCGGCTCCCCTTGTCGTCTACGGCTGGCTGCACTTCGCCACGGATATCCGCTTCCCGGAAACCCTTTATACCATCGTGGCGGCCACCACCATCGCCTGGGTTGCGATCACCTTCCTGACGAAACCGACCGACGCACAGGCGCTCGAGCGTTTCTGGCGGCGCGTGCACCCGGGCGGCGCAGGCTGGGCCGCTGTGGCAAAAAGGATCCCCGATGTGAAAGGGGACAGCGGCTACGGGAGGCTCCTGCGCGACTGGCTCTGCGGGGTGATCCTCGTCTACTCCGTCCTCTTCGGCGTGGGGAAGATCCTGCTGATGCAGACGGGCGAAGGGTTGATCTTCCTGGCCGCAGCAGGGGCGGCGGCGTGGGTGATCTGGCGCGACCTGGCACAACAGGGTTCAGGGTACAGGGTTCAGGGTACAGGGAAGGAAAAATGAACGACAGGACAAAAAGAGTGTTATCCTTCGGGACGCATCCCGACGACATCGAGATCGGCTGCGGGGGGACGGAGGCGCTCCTCGCCGCGAAGGGATACGAGATCGCCCACGTGAACCTCACCTCCGGCGAGGCGGGCAGCGACAAGGCCCCTCCCTGGGAGTTGGGGCCCATCCGGGAAAAAGAAGCCATCGAGGCCGCAAAAGTCCTGGGCGCGTGCAACGTGGAATTCCTCCGGTATCCCGACGGGTTGACGGGCTTCACGCGGGAAATGAAGATCGACATCATCCGCCTGGTCCGGAGGCTCAAGCCGCACATCCTGTTCATCCACGAGCGCAACGAGTCGTCCCTCGGCCACCGGGTGGCGAGCGAACTGGTTCTCGAGGCCGTGAAAGCCGGCTCCGGCCCCTGGTTCCAGGAGGCCGGCGGCGAGCCCTGGTCCCCGGAGATCATCCTGGGTTACGAGGTCTGGCACCCCCTTGGGCACTTCGAGCTTGCCGTCGACATCTCCTCGACCCTGGAGACGAAGATCAAGGCCCTGGCCTGCCACCGTTCGCAGACGGCGGCCGTCCGCTACGACGAGGCCGTCCGGGGGCTTGCCCGCTGGCGAGGAGTCATGGGCCTCTCGGGCGGGGATGCCGAGGTGTTCGAAGTGATCAAGGCATCACAGGGCGCACTGTCCTGTTTTCAGTTGTAAATGCCTGCCAATCGAACCACGCGTGCGAACAACGCAGGAAGCCGTGAAGTTGGGAAGCCAGGAAGTTCGGAAAAGCGGAGGCAAGTGCGATTGGCCCCCGGCGTACCCGAGTTTCACAACTTCTCGACTTCGCAACTTCCGTGATCGAGACCGGCAGGATTGTTCCGCGTCACGATGCGAGGAGAATGAACATGAGTCGATCAAACAACGCCAGCCAGCCGGTGACGGCACGTTGCGGGGTGGAGGGCTTGAGCCACCTCAAATCCTTTTACTGGATCCCCGACTTCCGCATCGGGGGGACCTACGACCTCGACGACCCCTCGTCGTGGGACTCGGGCGGAACGAATGGCGTGACCCTCGAATCTCTCGGGGAGGGTCCCCTGCGCACGGCCTGCATCACCGTGGGTACGCCGCACCGGGATGCGGACGGGTGCATCGACAACGCCGTGCTCTTCAGCCCCTTTTATTCGGGCGATGCGGGCCTGATGTACTTCTACTGGCATCGAGGCCAGGGGGGGAACGACTTCTGCGGCGGCCCCGTCGTGGGCCCCGGGGAACTGATCGACACGGATCGCACCTATGTCATTTTCCTGGATGCGCTCGGCCTCTGGGGCGCGGGCAAGCCGAGCGACGGTCTCGGCCTCAAGTTTCCCCCATACAGCATCCTGGACTGCGTCCAGGCCAACTACCGGCTGCTGCGGGACCACCTGAAGGTGAGCCGTGTGAGGCTCGCCACGGGGGCCTCCATGGGCGCCATCCAGAGCTACCTGTGGGCCCTGATGCACCCGGGGTTTGTCGAGGCCATCATGCCCATGGGCGGGGTCACGGAAACGGATGCCAGCCTGCGGTGGCTCTTCCGGCTCATGTCGGCGGCCATCGAGAGCGACCCCGCCTGGCGCGACACGGCGGGTGATTACTACCATCAGCCGAAGGACAAGCACCCGCACCGCGGCGTCATGTTCGGCTGGTCCATCCTGTTCCACTCGGCCATGAGCTTTGACCATCGCATCCAGATGGGCTGGGACGAGGTCCAAAAGGAAACCTTTGCCTGGGAACTCCAGGGCAAGGAGGGCGCCCTCCTCGTCCCCTACGGCCGGAACTATGACGCCATCGACCTTCTGTACCGCAATCGGGCGGGAGAATCCCTGAACGTAACGGGGCAGCTCCACCGCATCCGGGCTAGAACCCTGATCCTGCACGTGGCCAACGACCACTGGGTCCGGCTGTCCATGGCCCGGATGGCCCACGAGCGGATCCCCGGCTCCAGGCTCTGCTCCTTCGAGCATCCCCTGGGTCACTACGCCCTCTTCCGCGCGCCGAACGTGTTCCGAGACACCATCCGCCCGTTTCTCGAGGGCGCCTCAACGGCTGTGACGGAGGGACCCTCATGAATCGCAACGCGATCGAGATTTTCAACGAGGCGCTTCGCGCCGTCGACCCCTATGCCGCCGTCGGAAAGCACGTGGACCGGATCCGCGCGATCTGCCGTGACGCGGGACTGCGCAAGATCTACGTCGTCAGCTTCGGCAAGGCGGCCTGCCCCATGGCCCGCGCACTGGCCGATGCGTTGCCGGAGCGGATCGTCCGGGGTGTTGTCGTCACCAAGTACGGTCATGTCTCCCGGGAGCCTCTTCCGGGAACCTTCGAGATCCACGAGGCGGGACATCCCGTGCCCGACGAACAGGGCGTGGCCGGGACCGGCCGGGTGATCGATCTTCTCGAGGAAGCCGACCGCGAGTCGCTCGTCGTCTTTCTCGTTTCGGGGGGGGGCTCGGCACTGCTCGTGGCTCCTTCCGAAGGGGTTTCGCTCGACGAAAAGCAGCAAATCACGCGATTGCTTCTCCAGGCCGGCGCCGACATCGTGGAGCTCAACACGGTGCGAAAGCACCTTTCGCGCGTCAAGGCGGGCAGGCTCGCCGAGGCCGCCTGGCCCGCGAGGGCACTCTCCCTCATCCTCTCCGACGTGATCGGAGACCGCCTGGATTCGATCGCCTCGGGACCCACCTCGCCGGACAAAACAACCTGGGCCGACGCCCTTGCCGTGGTGAACCGTTACGACCTGGAAGGGAAAATCCCGCCGAAGCTCATGCAGATGCTGCGGGACGGCGCGGCCGGGCGCATTCCCGACACGCCGAAGCAGGGCAACCCGGTCTTCGAGGGCGTGGAGAATGTCATCATCGGCAGCAACCGCATCGCCACGGAGACCGCCAGGCAAAAGGCCCTGGCCCTGGGATTCGAGGCGGTCGTGCTCACCTCGGAGCTTCAGGGCGAGGCCCGCGATGTCGCGCAATGGCTCTACCGCCAGGTCCTGGAGTCGCAGTCCTGCCTCGCATCGGGTCGCAAAAAGATCTGCCTCATCGCGGGAGGCGAAACGACGGTATACGTGCGGGGCAACGGTCTCGGCGGGCGGAACACGGAAATGGCCCTGGCCTTCGCCATGGCCATCGAGGGGACCTCGGGAATCACGTTTCTCTCGGCAGGCACCGACGGAACCGACGGCCCCACCGATGCAGCGGGAGCCATTGCGGACGGACAGACGATCGTGCAAGCCAGGGCCCTGGGTCTCGACCCGCAGGCTTATCTGGACAACAACGACTCCTACCGCTTCTTCGAGAAGACGGGCGGCCTCTTCAAGACGGGGCCTACGGGGACGAACGTGATGGACCTCCAGATCATCCTCATCGAATAGCCGCAAGCCACGAGCGGCAAGGCAAGAAAATCCCCCTGTTTCCCCCTTTTGCAAAGGGGGATTTGTTTTCCCTCTTCACTCAGACACTTCAACACTCAGACACTTCTATCACTGCCGCAAAGCGGCCAGTTTTTCCTTGACAAAAAGCCGCGGAAACGATTTAGTGATTTTTGAATACAATATTCAATCCTTGCCCCTGCCACGCGGAGAAAAGATCATGAGGAAGCTGGGGACGCGGCACGAGAATCTGGATCGAAAGGTCTACCGTGAGCTGAAGTCGATGATCGTCGACCGCAAGCTCAAGCCGGGCGACAAGATCCTCCAGGAGAAGATCTCCCAGGAATTCGGCGTGAGCCGCACGCCCCTCATGTGCGCCCTGAAGAAGCTGGAGCAGGAGAAGCTCGTCCAGGCCATCCCCCGCAGAGGGTTCTACGTGCGCCGCTTCACGAAGGAAGAGGTCCTCGAGGCCTTCGAGCTGCGCGAGATCCTGGAGGGGCTCGCAGCCCGGCGCGCGGCGATCATCATCACGGCGATCCAGGCCGAACGGCTCCGGGGCTTCTTCACGGACGCCGACGTCTCCGAAAGCGGGCAGGGCATCAAACGCTATGCCGATGAGGACCGGCGCTTCCACAACTTCCTCATCGAGCTGGGGGGCTTCGACCTGCTCAACGACATTCTGGAGAACTACAACATTATCACCGTGAGCTATCGCGTCGACGTCATGGAAGGCCTCGTGAGGCACCCGCGGGAAACCCTGCCCGAGCACCGGGCGCTCATCGAGGCGATTGCATCCGGCAAGCCTGACCTGGCTGAAAAACTGGCCCGGCAGCACTTCGCCCGGTCCCGGCAGCAGCTCCTCAAGGAAATGGAGCTGGAAAAGGCAAGACGACCCTCGAAGCCGGCGGCCTCTCATCCACGGGCCGTCAGAACGTCTCAACAGGAGCCCGGTCCCTGAAGGACAGAAACGGAGAGCGATGACAGCGACCCAACGAGCCAATCGGGCACTCACCCTGGGGGAACGGGCAGCCTTCCTCGCGGAGAAGTCCAAGGAAGTCCGCTCCCGTGTCCTCTCCATGATCTACACGGCCAAGTCGGGTCACCCCGGCGGAGCCCTTTCTGCAGCCGACATCGTCACGGCCCTCTACTTCGACATCCTGCGCGTGGACCCGGCCAACCCGCGCTGGCCCGATCGGGACCGTTTCCTGCTCTCGAAGGGCCACGCCTGTCCCGTCCTGTACACCTGCCTTGCCATGAGGGGCTACTTCGCACTCGAGCACCTGGACACGCTGAGACAATTCGAGAGCATCCTCCAGGGCCACCCCATCCGGAAAACGCCCGGAATCGACATGACGACGGGCTCACTGGGCCACGGGCTGAGCATCGGCCTCGGAATGGCCCTCGACGGAAAGCTCCGAGGAAAAGACTACACCGTCTACGTGATGCTGGGCGACGGCGAGATCAACGAGGGTCACGTCTGGGAGGCCGCCATGGCGGCGACAAAATACAAAACAGACAACCTCATCGCCTTCGTCGACCGCAACCGCCTGCAGATGGACGGCTGCTGCGACGACATCATGCCCATGGGCGACATTGCGGCGAAGTTCAAGGCCTTCGGCTGGAAGACCTTCGAGATCGACGGCCATGACATGGAACGGATCCTCCGGACGATCGAAAAGGCGCGCCGGGTGCGCGGCAAGCCCGCCTGCATCGTCGCCAACACGGTGAAAGGCAAGGGGGTGAGCTACATGGAGGACCGCTTCGAGTGGCACGGCAAGTGCCCCGACACGGATCAGCTCGCCTGCGCCATGCGGGAGATCTGGGGGGAGGACTCATGAGACCGAACGCGATGACACCGGCAACCGTTCCCACCCGGCGGGCCTTCTCCGAGCGGATGGCCGAGTACGGAGCCATCGACAGCGACTTCGTCGTCTTCGAGGCCGACATCGGCTATTCCACCTTCTCCCACCTCTTCGGCGACCGTTATCCCGAGCGCTATTTCAACATGGGCATCGCCGAGGGCAACATGGTGAGCGCCGCCGCGGGCATGGCCGCCGACGGCCGCACCGCCGTGGCATCGAGCTATGGCGTCTTCATCACCATGAGGGCCCTGGAGTCGGTGCGGACCTTCGTCTGCTACCCCGACCTGAATGTCAAATTCCTGTCGTCGCACGGCGGGTTCACGCCGTCCATCGACGGGGTGACGCACCAGGCCACGGAGGACATCGCCAACATGACGACGCTGCCCAACATGAAGGTCCTCGTGCCCGCCGACACGTGGGCGGCAAAGAAGCTCTTCGACGTGGCCATGCAGACGCCCGGACCCGTCTTCGTCCGCCTCATGCGCGACCCCATTCTCGACCTCTACGAGCCGGGCGATTCGTTCCGCCTGGGCGGCAGCCACGTGGTGATCGAAGGGTCCGACGTGACGATCGCCACCTACGGCGACATCCTTTTTCCGTCTATCGAGGCGGCACAGCTTCTCGCGGCAGAGGGCATCCGGGCCGAGGTGCTCGACCTGTATTCCGTGAAACCCTTCGACCGGGAGGGCCTGCTCAAATCCCTCGACAAAACGGGGGCCCTCGTAGTCGCCGAGAACCACCAGAAGCGAAACGGCCTGGGCTACGAGCTCTCCAACTTCTGCCTGAAGAACAGGGTGGTTCCCTTCGACAACCTGGGCCTCGAGGACACCTTCGCCGAGAGCGGCAGCTACGGAAAGCTCCTCGAGAAATACGGGCTTTCGAAAACATGCATCGCCGAAGCGGCCAAGAGACTCCTCAGGAGAGCGTAACATGGTCAGGATGGGAATCATCACGGGCTTTCTGGGTCAGACGAAAGACCGGTTCCACCTGTACAACGAACCGAAAACCGTCGAAGAGAAATTCGCCCTCATGTCGAAAATCAGGGGCTACGACGGCGTCGAGATCGTCTACCCCTACGAGGTCAACGACGCGGCCTTCACGCGGGCCATGCTGAAGAAGTACAGGCTGAAGGTGGCGGCCGTAAACGTGAACGTCAAGGCCGAACCGGAGTTTCTCAACGGCGGGCTCACCTCGAGCCGCAGGGAAGTCCGGCAGAAGGCCATCCGCTTCATCAAGGAGTCGAAAGACTTCGCCGCGGCCGTCGGCGCCGACAAGGTGACCTGCTGCCCCCTGGGAGACGGCTTCGAGTTCGCCTTCCAGTGCGACTACCGGAAGATGTGGACACACCTGGCGGATGCCTTCGGCGAGTGCGGCGCCTATCGCGAAGAGATCCCCCTGTTCATCGAGTACAAACCCAGCGAGACGCGGGGCAAGTGCTTCATCGACTCGGCGGCCAAGACGCTCTGCCTTCTCCACGACATCGGACTGAAGACCATGGGCGTCACCCTCGACTTCGGCCACTCCGTTTACGGCGGCGAGCAGCCCGCCGAGGCCGTGGCCCTCGTAGCAGGCAGTCCCTGGCGCCTCTACATCCACATCAATGACAACGACGGGAGGTGGGACTGGGACTATTTCTGCGGCACGAAGCATTTCCTGGAGTACGTCGAGTTTTTATATTACCTGAAAAAGTTCGGCTACAAGGACTACCTGACCTCCGACACCTCGCCGACACGCTGGGACGTTCGGGGGACCTTCGAGGCCAACAGCCGGATCACGAACCGCATATGGGCCCTGCTCGACCGCATCGACGAGAAGACCTTCTCGAGACTCGTTTCGGGAGGCGACTACCTGAAGACGTGGAAGTTCATCGAGAGGGAATTCTTCTCCTTGAAGTAGAGCAACACCATGGTTGCCCCGGACGGGAGGTACTGGCGGGTGCCACAAGTGCGCGAAGTCAGGAAGTGATGAGGAGCAGAAGAGCGGCGTGGATGGAAGATTCGGTATTTTTATTTCCGCGCTTCTTCACTTCCGCTCTTCCTAACCTCACGAACAACCCGACAGAAGACGAACAAAGAGTATACGGAGGCTCCGCCGACCGGCGCCTCGTGGAAGGAGGGATTTCATGAAGAAGTTCAACGTGTATGTCACGCGGCTCATTCCCGTGGAGGGCCTGACCCTGCTGAGGGAAACCTGCAGCGTGGAGATCAACCCCGAGGACCGTCCCCTTACCCGGGAAGAGCTGCTGAAGAACGTAAAAGGCCGGGACGGCGTGATCACCCTCCTCACCGACCGCGTCGACGGCGAGGTCATGGACACGGCCCGGGGCATCAAGGGGTTTGCCAACTATGCCGTGGGGTTCGACAACCTGGACGTGAAAGCGGCCACGGCACGGAAGATCCCCCTGTCCAACACGCCCGGCGTGCTCACGATTGCCACGGCGGAGATGGCCTGGGCACTCCTGTTCGCCGTCGCCCGGCGCCTCATCGAATCGGAGAAGGTCATGCGCTCGGGCGCCTGGACCGGCTGGGGGCCCATGCAATTCATCGGCGGCGACGTGACGGGCAAGACCTTGGGGATCGTGGGGGCGGGACGGATCGGGACGGCCATGGCACTCATGTCCAAGGGGTTTGCCATGAAGGTCCTCTACACCGACGAGGTGGCCAACGCGGTCCTCGAGAAGGAACTGGGGGCGCAAAAGGTCTCTTTCGAGGAGTTGCTGAGGGAATCGGACTTCGTGAGCATCCACGTCCCCCTCATGCCCTCCACGCGGCACCTGTTCAACGCAAAGGTCTTCGCCATGATGAAACCCTCGGCCTATCTCATCAACACGGCCCGCGGGCCCGTCATCAACGAGGCCGAACTGGTTGAGGCGCTCCGCAAAAACGTCATCGCCGGGGCCGCCCTCGACGTCTACGAGTTCGAGCCGAAAATGGTTGCCGGGCTTTCCGAGCTCACGAATGTCGTCATCGCCCCCCACACCGCCTCGGCGACGAAATCCTCCCGCTCGGGCATGTCCGTCAAGGCCGCGACGAACCTGCTGGCCATGCTGAAGGGCGAGCGCCCCCCCGACTGCCTCAACCCGGAAATCTACGGCTGACAGCCTTGCATAAATTGATAAGGAAAGGGCCTCCACTCTCGGAGGCCCTTTCCTTTCATCCAGTCACCGGTCACTTTTTCACGAGGGACTGCCCACGACACGCGACACGCTCGACCCCTCACCGCCCCAGCCTGTCGCTCACTCTGTTCCTTGACGGTTCGCGTGCCTCCTCTGTCTGAGCCATCTGAAAAGACCCATCTGACTCAGAATGGTCAGCAGGATGACAGCCAGCAACAGCAGGCAGACGGGACGGGTGAACATGGGCAGAAAACTCCCGTGCGAGATCATGAGAGCCCGTCGCAGGTTCTCGTCGGCCATGGGGCCCAGGATGTAGCCGATGACGAGCGGCGCGATGGGGTATTTCATCTCCGTCATGAAGTAGGCGACGATTCCCACCGGCAGCATGACGTAGAGGTTGAAGAGGTTGAGGCCGAGGCCGTATGACCCGATGATGCACAGCACAACCACGATGGGCATGAAGATCTGCGGGGGCAGGCGCAGCACCTTGACGACTTGGCGGGCCAGGACGATCCCGATGATCCACATGGCGATGGAGGCCAGAAAGAGAATGGCCGTCACCTCCAGGATGAAATTCGGGTGCTCTATGGAGAGCATGGGACCCGGAGTGACGCCGTGGAGCATCAAAGCCCCCAGGAGCATGGCTGCCGGCGGGCTTCCTGGAATTCCCAGGCTCAGCAGCGGAATGATGGCCCCGCCGATGCAGGAGTTGTTGGCCGTCTCGGTGGCAATGACGCCCTCGTAGACGCCGGTGCCGAATTTCTCGGGCTGCTTCGAGGCGTTCTTCGCCGCCCCATAGGACATCCATGCCGCCACGTCCTCTCCGATTCCCGGCACGGACCCGATGCCCACGCCGATGAGGGAGGAACGGACGATGTTCCCCGAGTTCTGGACCATCAGCTTGAAGGACGGGAGGACCTTCGTCAACTGCCGGGCCTCACCGGCGCAGAAGGTCCCGCCCAGCACCTGGATGATCTGGGGAATCCCGAAGGCCCCGATGATCACGGCCACCACGTCGAGCCCGCTTTCGAGCTGGGGAAAGCCGAAGGTGAACCGGGGAAAGGCCTGCAGGGGGTCTCGTCCCATGCAGGCGAGGAAGAGCCCGAGGAACCCGGAGATCCATCCCTTGATGACGAGGTCGGAGCTCGAGAGCGTGCCGCTGATGATGATCCCGAAAAAGGCAAGGAGAAAGAACTCGAAGGAGGTGAACTGCAGGGCGAAGGCCGACACGATGGGAGTCATCGTGACCATGAAGAGCATCCCGATGAGGGTGCCGATACAGGAGGCCGTCGTCGTCGCGCCGATCGCTCGCCCGGCCTCCCCCCTGCAGGCGAGCGGGTAGCCCTCCAGGGCCGTGGCCGCCGCTGCAGGCGTCCCGGGAATGTTGATCAGGATCGAGGAATAGGAGCCTCCGTACACGCCGCCCACGTAGATCCCGAGGAGGGCCACCATGGCCGGGGCGGGCCCCATGCCGTAGGTGAGCGTCGTGAGAAGCGCGATGCCCAGCGTCGCCGTCAGGCCCGGCAGGGCCCCGAAAATGATCCCGAGCAAAGTGGCGCCGAAAAGAAGCAGCAGGCTTGTCGGCTGGGTGCCCATGCCGATGAGAATCGTGAAAAACGTATCCAGTCTCTCGATCCCGATCATTGCCCCCCTCAGAACAGACCGAAATAGACTGCATCCATCAGAGCCACCACCAGGCCTTCCTTGGGCAGGGGAACCAGGAGGAAGTACTTGAAAAGCCCCCCGATCAGCAGTGGGGTCGCCAATGCCACGAGCACGGCCTGCCGGCATTTGCTCACCTGATCCCTGCGGGGTCGGACAAGGTTCCAGGCATAGGCGGCAAAGACCGCGGTGAACAGGATGGCCAGGAGATCGGCCGGATAAGGAATGCTTCCGCCAATCCGCTCATCAAGCCCCGAGGCGAAATAGACAAGAAAAAGGATGGAGCCTGCAAGATAAAACCGGAAGAGCTTGCGCATGACCTGCAGTTCGTCCAGGTAAAAGACGTGAATGATGACGACCAGAAAGAGGATGCTGTTCAGGTAAAAGTCGACGCGCGGCATGTTCATGTAGATATAGAAGGCCAGGATGACAACGACGGCCAGGAACCGGAAAACCGGCTCCGGGATTTCCCGGCTTCCCGCCACGGCCCTCGCCCGGGATCGCACCTCGTCCCGGATGGCATGAAAGCCGAGGTGCCTCACGGCGACGGCGATCAATGCGGCTCCGAAGAAAAACAGGATCGAGCCGATGAAAATCGGAAACAGCCCCGGGGAGACATACCAAACGTTCATGACGCCGCCCCAGCTTCCCTTCATGGGAACCTTGGCGCACGTCTCGTAAACGACCCAGGCCCCGAAGAGCATCAGGACGATCCCGGAGACGAGGTCCTTTCTCCGCATGTTGTCCCTGTCAATCGTCACAGGAATCCCTCTTCCGTCAAAACGCGGCGATTCCGCTCAGGCGGGAAACGGCGGCCGGGCCCTCCCCTTCCTCCTCGAGCAACCCGATGCCGCCTGCCCTCAGCGACGGCCCCGGCACAGAGAAGGGAGCCCGGCCGACCCGGGCCCCCTTCTCTGTGAAACGCGGGGTTACGGCTTCGGAATGCCGAGTTTCGCAGGGTCAACTGACGCCGCCTTGAGGTCCCAGAGGGTCCAGGAGAAGAGCGACTCGAGCCGGTTGAATTCATCCCTCGCCGCCTTTCCCGTCTTGCCGGACAGCACGTAGTAGTTGTCCTTTGCCCACTTCTTGATCTTTTCCGACTGCATGGCCTTCTTGAAGGCCGCCTCGATGACCGCCTTGCGGTCCGCCGGCACATCCGCCGCGACGGCGAAGCCGATGGCCTGGTAGATCGGCAGATGCTTGGCAAGCCCCGGATAGGCCTTGAATCCGGAGGGGATGGTCCCGAAGCCCTCGATCGTGAAAGACTCGGGGATCAGCATCGCGAGCGGCCGGAGCTGCTTGGCGCGGATGAGCTGCTGCTGCTCCGCCACGGACGTGACGACCACGCTGACCTCCCCCGTCATGGCCGCCGTCTGGCAGGGCGCCGATCCCTTGTAGGGGATGAACTGCAGGTCCGCGCCGGAACCCTTCTCGAGGGCCAGCAGGTTCAGGTGGTGTATGGAGCCGGCGCCGCTCGCGCAGGCCTTGATCGTGCCGGGACTCTTATTAGCCGCATCGACGAGTCCCTTCAGGTCCTTCCAGGGGCTGCCGGGGGTGACGGAGATCACATCGGGCGAGCCGCCGACAATGAAGAAATCCCATACGTTCATCCGCTTGTCCCAACCGCCCTGGACAGCGGCGGTCACGCAGGACTCGGAAACGCCGGCAAGGGTATAACCGTCGTGGGGCTGGGAGAACGCGTAGCTCATCCCGAGAGAGCCGGAAACGCCTCCCGGCTTGTTGATCACGTTGATGTTGACGCCGAGGATGGGGGCCATCTCGGCGGAGATCACGCGGTTGCAGACGTCCGTTCCGCCGCCGGCGCCCCACACGACCACATTCGTGAGATCCCGCCGGGGGAAATCCTTCTTCTGCGCCAACGCGACGCCGCCCGTCATCAGGAGCAGAACCAGTGCAAGTGCCAAAACTTTCTTCATGCTCTCTTCCTCCTTTCTCCTTTTCGGATCCCCTCTTTTATACCTGTCTTCTCTATCTCCGCCTCAGGTCTTCCGCCCCGAGGTGTCCGGCGTCTCGCGCTGAAATGATTGTATTTTGTATGCAAAATCTATTATCGTCATCGACGCCCGTTGTCAAGCAATTTCGGCTTGAAAAACCTGCGATGTTGACACGGGGTCCTGAACAGCCCGGCCCCTTCCCTCCGGGGTTGGCCCCGATTCAATGCCTGAGCACAAAGAAAGAAAGGGAAACGGGTCCAGGACGGCATCACACGCACAGGAGATGTTCATGCTCCCTGAGCCACTTGCGTCTCGCCGGGTGATCCGGCAGTACCCTGGCGACGCAATCCCAGAAACGCCGGGAGTGGTTCATCTCGACGAGGTGGGCCAGCTCGTGGACGATGACGTAATCGATGACGGGCGGGGGCGCCATGACGAGGCGCCAGGCGAAATTCAGGGATCCCGCGGCGTTGCAGGAGCCCCATCGCTCTCTGGCATCGGTGATCCGCACGGACCGGCAGGTCAGCCCCATTCGCAGGGCGAAGTGCTCCACCCGGTCCCCGAGGATCTCCCGGGCCCTGGCCCGGTACCAGGTGCGGAAAAGATCCGCCGCCCTGGATGACAAATCGGCGCCCAGGAGGAATTCCCCGTTCTGTTTTCGCAGGTATTCCCCGCCCGCTACGTAGCGCAGGCGGTGCTGCTCGCCCAGGAAGGGAAAGGTCTCCCCCTCCAGGAACCGCCTCGACGTTCTTCCCTGCTGCAGCACCCCGGCCTGGGCGAGCTTCCGGGTGATCCAGGCGCGGTTCCGATGCACAAAGGCCAGTACCTCGCGGCGGGCGAGCTTCAAGGGTGCACGGACGAGGACTCCCCCCTCTTTCGTGATCTCCACGGCAATGGTTTTTCTTCGTGAGCGGATGACGTCGAAGTCCATGGCTGATGCCCATGGTTACGACGGATCGAAAAGTTTTGCAACAACAGATGGGGGAAGGTTGCAGGCTACAGACCACGGACGGAATGAAGGCCGTTTGCCGGCTGTCGACTGTCGGCTGTCGGCTAATGGAGCCGCTTGCGGCGGCTACATCTTCTTCCGCGAGCCGTTCCGGGGCGTCTCCTGAGAGAGGTACTTTTCGAAGTTCTCGCGGAAATCCTTTGCCGTCCCCTTCGGGACCTTCAGGCTGTAGCGGCCCGGCGGGAGGTACTCGTTGCGGATCTCCGGGTTCATCTCGCGGATGGTCTTGTAGTTCGTCCCGCAGGCGCGGGCAATGGTTTTGACGTGTACCTCGCGGTGGGAATGGATTTCGATCCGGTCGGTCTCGACGACGGGGTAGACCCGGATGGTCGATGTGCGGTAGCCGTAACGCTCCGGATTCGTCAGGATGACCTTCGCAGAGAGCATGCGGAAGATGTAACGCTCCGTCTCCTGCGGCAGGTCCACATCGTAATAGCTGGCCGCCTGCTGCATCTCGATGCTCTTCGCGACCCGGTCCTCGCCGCAGTTGTAGGCCGCCATGGCGAGTCCCCAGTTACCGAACTGCCGGTGGAGATCTTCCAGGTACGTGAGCGCCGCCTCGGTGGATTTCTCGAAGTTGAGCCGCTCGTCGATGGATCCGTCCACACGCAGGCCGTATCGCTTGGCCGTCTTTTCCATGAACTGCCAGGGCCCCGTTGCCTTCGCCGAGGAGACGGCATAGGTCCTGAGCGAGCTTTCCACGACGGCCAGGTACTTGATGTCGTCGGGCATCTTCCGCTCGCGCAGTCGCTTTTCGAGATAGGGGAAATAGCGATTGGCACGCTTGAGCCAGAGAATGACCTGCTCCTGGTTGTAGACGGAGAGAACAAAGGCCTGGTCCATCATCTCCCAGACATCCTGCCTCTCGAGGGGAACCCTCTCCCCGCAGAGCTGCAGCGGCTGCGGAAATTCATGGATGGGGACGGGCATCATCTGCGCCCCGGCAGCGACAGCAAACCATGAGGAAGCGAATAAAAAAAGGCTTCCCATCAGGAGAAACACCCTGAGGGAAGTCATCGAAAACCGGTTCTGTGTTTTTCCAGCCAATCTTCAAACCCCTTCGCCCACGGAATCGCCTGATCTGCAAATGCCGGGGCCCCACACGACACCTCGGGACGGCACCCGTCCCGCTCAACGAACCGGTCAGCAACCGGCAAAAGCGAGAAAGACAACAAGCATCAGCAGCCAAAACAGGATGTTGCGCATAACCATTGTCCGTCTCCTTGTGGGCATTGTGAAGAGAACTACACCGATAAGCAAGCAAAAAATGTTCCTGCCGGCGGCGGGAGCCGCAGCGCGGCGTTGTCGGACGCCGCAGGGGACAGGGTGCAGGGTCCAGGGTACAGGGCAGAAAATAAAAGGCGCAAGAATGACAGATCATGCCTAAACAAAATCCCCCTCTTTCCCCCTTTTNNGGGGAAAGAGGGGGATTTTCTTTCTCCTTTTGCGCCTGTCCCCTGGACCCTGAACCCTGGCCCCTATTCTTCCATGATGGCTATGGCGTCGATTTCGATGAGCGCCTCCGGACTGACCAGCGCCTTCACGACGACGCCTTGCGAAAGATGAAGTCGGCCTGGGCAACGATATCGCCCTTCTCCGCAACCTCACCGGTTGCGGGATCTCGTCCAATCAGCCCGGAAATGAAGAGAAAGGGGCCCGCCTCACCTCACTCTGCCTTCTTCTTTCCCGCCTTGGGCTTTTCGCCCGCGGTCTTGGGGAACATGTCGAACACGCTCAAGAAGGGATTGAAGGGGGGCGACACCTGCGGGGCCTGTTGGGACAGCTGCGCCCCCAGGTCAAGCCACCTGGAGAACTGCGCATCGACCGAGGTCTTGTAGGCCAGGTAATTCTTGACGACCTGTTGCAGGTACTTCTCGAAGAATTCGGAGAGCACGGTCTCGCCGAACTGAATCATCAGGTGAAGGAGCGGGACAGGCAAGAGGAAATTCTTGCTCTTTGCCTCCTCCAGGATGATCTGGGTGAGGGTGAAGGCCGTCACGTCATCTTTGGTCTGGGCATCTACGACCTCGATCTGCCTGCCCTGCTTGATCATCTCCGACAGGGTCGCAAGCGTGACATAGGTGTTTTTTTCCGTATCGTAGAGGCGCCGGTTGTTGTATTTCTTGATCACCACCCGCTCGGCCATGGTTGCTGCTCTCCTGTCCCGGATCTTGGGTTACGGTCATGTAGCGATGCAACAAATGCATGCCGTCATGCAGTCACTCAATTTTCCTTATCAAAGAAAACATTTCATTTCAATAGTTTAATTACATATGCCGATCGAGCGGGATCGGTCTCTCGATATTGCGTTGCATCATCGGCCTTGACAAAGCGCGCCGGGAGGCATAAAACCATCCCTCGTCACAAGACAGATCGAATCACCGTGGAGGCTCATAACATGGAAACAAATCTCTTTGCAAAGCAATCCCTGCAGCTCTACCATGCCGCGCTCACACAGACACTCGACGCGGCATTGACCGCACAGAACCAATCACGGAAGAGGATCGAAAACCTGCTGGATCAGACACCGGGAATCCCGGCCGAGGGAAAGCGGGCAATCAACGAATGGATCGAGGCCTGCCGCCAACAGACGGAAGCCGTGAAAACTGTTTTCGACGAGGCGTTCAAGCCCTTCAGTCTCCATTCCGAGGAGTAGCCGCCGCTGGTCTGATTGAGAACGTGAGAAGGTTGGATTTGCCCGAGGCAGGTCGCACACAACCGGATTTCCGACCTTCTTACCCTCTCACCCTCTTACCCTCTGTCCCGAACCGGACCGGCAGCATGGTTTGCCTGATCCATCCCCGCCCGCCCGACCACCAAACCCAGGAGCGAACATGCCCAATACCATCAACACGCTTGCCCCGACACTGGCCACATCCCTGAAATCCGTCCGGTCCTCGCTCGATCTTTCCGCCGACATGGTCAGCCTCGGCAACCGCTGGTCGCTGCTCTGGCTCGACTCGTTCAACGCAGCGAGCACCATCGGCCTCGAGATGAGGACAGGCTCGTTCTGTGCTGCGATGCCGGCCACATGGGATTGTTTCGCTCCGGCAAGGTGCTCGACAGCTACTGCAGCCGGATCACCCGCTTTCTCATCGAGCGCAGCGACCGGTAGGGCGCGCCTTTTTTCGTTGCCAGGAAGCACCGGTTTCATGTATGGTTCATAACAGAATGGCAGTGATGGCTCTATGTTGCGCCGCACATTAGCGGACCCGCATGTTCCGATGCGTTTTCTCACCCTCCACGCTCATTCTCGACCATTGCCGCAAGAGCTTTTCTGCCCGCCTGGCCTTTTGCGCCGATCGAGTGCAAGGCGGCATTGCATGTCACATTGCGGCATAAAGTGACGGCAACCGGCAGATAAAATATGCCATATTATCACTTAATATTTTAATAAGATTAATGAATTTTTGATATTGCCTTCCCGGTAAATGATTTTGTTGCAGTGCAACATTTTTGCTTGACAAGCCGCCGCGGGTGGATTATATTCCCTTCACAAACATCCATTCACCCAAGGAGGATTTCCCCATGGACCCGAAGAAAGTAACCAAGCAGACCTTTGATTTCTACAAGTCAACCTTCGAGAACACCTACAACGCCATGAGCATGCTCCAGGAGCAGAGCCAGAAGATGGTCGAGATGTACCTGGACCAGACACAGGGTTTCCCCGAGGAAGGCAAGAAGGCCGTTCAGGAGTGGATCAAGACCTACAAGAAGGGCAGCCAGGACTTCAAGACCGCCGTGGACGAGAGCTTCAAGAAGGTCGAGGACTTCTTCGCCGAGGCGGCAAAGGCCGCGAAGTAGAACCAGCCGATTTCATCAAGGAGGGATGAAATGATGCAGCCAAAAGATATGCTGAAGCAGATGATCGATTTCAACAAGGCCGCTTACGAGAACGCTTTCAAGAACATGAACATGCTCCAGGAGCAGATGGAGAAGGTGATCAACCTCTACATCGACCAGACCTCCGGCATGTCCGAGGAAGGCAAGAAGGCGGCAAAAGACTGGGCCTCGATGTACAAGAAAGGCTATGATGACTTCAAGAAGCTCGTCGACGAAAACTTCAAGAAGATGGAAGCCTTCTTCCAGGAGAAGAAGTAACGACAGGTTTCGGCTTCCGAATCGATCTGAAGGAGGAAAGGATCGGTGATGTATCCGTTTGCGCGCGTTCCGTCGAAGGGACTCGTGGGGTCCCTTATGAACCTGCCGCTGAAGCCCGCCGAACTGGGGCTGAAATGGGTTCTTTCGTCGGCGGAACTGGCAAAGGCCTCCCAGACTTACCTCAACGGGGTCTGCAGCTACTATTTCGACTTCATGTCCCCATACTGGGTGGCGCTCAACTCCTTCCAGCGCACGGAGACGACGAAGCTCGTGAAACACCAGCCGCATGAAACGGCACGGGATTATCTCGAGCTGCTGCATTTCAACATGGAGATCGCCCGGAAGGGCATGCTCAGCACGATGCGGTCGATGAACCAGTTTCACGCCCGCGAAATGCAAAGGCGCCAGTCCGCGTGGATCAACACCCTGTTCGACCGCGAGGGAGAGGACATCGCAGAGCATGCGGAGCGCCTCTCCCATCTCGTGAAACTCCTCACGGTCGAATACCCGAAGGCCATCCGGGACATCGAGCCGCATTTCGGCTTCCACTTCGACGACGGCGGTTACGTGAAGGCGGCCGAGACGGACCGGTTCACCCTCTACCAGGTCCTGCCCTGGAAGGGGTGCACGGCCGTGCGCCCCAACGGCAAGCCCGTCCTCGTCATTCCGCCCTACGTGCTCGGGGCGTCGATCCTCGGGTTCCTGCCCGGCGAGAACAAGAGCTACACCCACTGCTTCGCCAACCAGGGGATCCCCACGTACATCCGCATCATGAAGGATATCCACTCAAGCCCGGCCGTCCAGACGATGACCGGCGAGGACGACTGCCTCGACATGAAACGGTTCTGCGAGGTCATCCGCGAGCGTCACGGCAAACCGGTCACCCTCAACGGCTTCTGCCAGGGCGGCTTCGTCGCGGCACTCAACCTCATGTCCGGCGAGCTCGACGGGCTCGTGGACGCCTTCATCACCTGTGTCGCCCCCATGGACGGCACGCGCAGCAGGGCCCTCGTGGAATACCTCGAGCACATCCCGCCCCGTTTCCGCGATCTCGGCTACGCCGGCAAGACGCTGCCGAACGGCAACCGGATCGTCGACGGCAAGGTCATGAGCTGGGTCTACAAGCTCAAGAGCATGGAGCGTGAAGCCCCCATCTTCACGTACTACCGCGACCTGACGATGTTCAACCGCCCGGACATGGAGAACATCAAGATCACCCCCACGGCAGCGGCCCTCAACTACTGGCTCATCTACGAGCGCAACGACCTGCCCATCGGGATCACCCAGCTGAGCTTCGATTCCTACACCAAACCCGTCTCAAGCGACGGCACGCTGCCGGTGCAGCTCTTCGGCAGGCCTCTCAACTTCAAACGCATCCAGGAGAAGGGCATCAAGTGGCTGCTCTGCTATGCAGAGGACGACGACCTCGTCGACCGGGATGCGGCACTCGCGCCGGCGGATTTCATCGCCCTCGAGGTGAGTGTGTTCCCCAAGGGGCACGGCGCCATCGCCACGTCCTGGTCCCTGCCGACCTCCGAGTGTGCCCTGCACAGGCGATTCAAGGCAGGTTATCGCGGTCCGGTCCGTTACCAGCTCGATCTGGACGGCTTGACCGACGGCTTCACCTGAGACAGCCGGAAATAAGCCCCGGGCGTGACCCGGGCACGTTTCACGCACGCCAACCCCTCAAAATAAAAGGAGTAACGGTCCATGGACAGGAGATTCCTCGAGTTCTGGGGGAACGCTCTGCTCAGCGCCGCCAAGGGACAGGAACAGGCCGAAAGCCTGAACCGCCTGGTCCGCGAAGGCTTCAAAACCTTCGAGCAGCAGCTGAGCCTCTTCGAGAAATTCTACGGCCTCGACAAAAAGCCCGACGCCTCTACCCCGTACGCCGAGATGTGGACGAAAGCCGCCTCGGATTTCGCAAAGTCCTACCAGGAGTTCATCGGGCTCATGGGCATGGTCTCGAGGGAGGACTACGAGGCCCTTTCCCGAGAACACGAGGCGCTCAAGAAGAAGGCCGCAGACCTCGAGGAGGCCCTGCGACGCGGCAAAAAGAAAACCGGCGGGAAGGAAATCGATACGGCAGAGATCGCAAAGGGGTTCGAGGGTCTCATGAAAAAGCAGGCCGAGCAGTTCCAGGCCCTGATGGCCTCCTACGGCAAGCTGTACGAGACGGAAAAACCGGGCAGAAAATCATCGGAACCCCACCCCCCTGAAGCGCCGAAAAAGAGAGGATAGATCATGAACGAAAAGGAAAAGACATCGGAGAGCGCACAGAATGTCGTTTTTGCAGACTGGGTCAAGAGCCAGGTTGGCGCCTGGGAAGATGCCGTGAAGCGGACAGCCCAGGTCTGGCAGGCTCCTGGTGGCGCAGCACCCGAAAACGCCGGGGAGACGGGAAAACAACCGGGCCCCGACGAGATTGGAAAGGGTCTTTTCGAATTCTTCCAGGCGCTGTCATCCATAGCAGGCACGCCGAAACCCGGGGACTTCCAGTCTGCGAAGTCCGTCCCGGACATGATGCTCAAGATGCTTCAGCCCTTCTGGGGATATTCCATCAAGCTCCAGAAACAGTTCGCGGAGATGACGGGCGCGACGGCCACAGGGGAGCCCGAGAACATGGCGGAGATCGTGAAGCAGATGACGAAATCCTTTTACGACGCCCAGGGGGAGGATTTCCGGAAGATCCTGAACGTCCCCCAGCTGGGGCTGAACCGCTACTACCAGGAACGCTTCAACAAGGCGGTCGAAAAGGCATCGGACTACCAGTCGGCGCTCACCGAGTTTCTGCAGCTGCTCATGATCCCCCTGGAAAGGGCCCACTACGGCGTCCAGGAGGAGATCGCCAAGATGGAGAAGGAGGGGAAGGCAGCCATCAAGGATTCCAAGGCCCTCTACCAGCTCTGGATCCAGAAGCTCGAGGACCATTACATGGCGTTGCTGCGTTCCGACGACTACATGAACACGCTGACGGAAACGCTCAACAAACTGCACGACTTTCGGGCTGCCCGGGCGGAGTTCTTCATGGATCAGCTGCAGAACCTGCCCATCCCCACCAACCGGGACATGGACGAGCTGTACAAGGACCTGCACATCCTGAAAAAGAGGGTCAAGGAACTCGAGAGGAAGGTGAAACGCGATGGAAAGTGAGAAGAAAACCCGTCTCTCCGAGATGATGGCGCCCTACGTCACGGCGGGCGATTTGATCATGGCCCGCGTGGCCGGCGACTCGGCAAAGTTCTACGATTACGTCCGGAAAGCCAAAGAAATCCTCATGAGCCCGCTGGAGACGGACATTGCCACAACCCCCTACGACGTGGTGTGGGAAGAGGACCGCGTCAAGCTGAAACATTACAGGCCCACGACGGAACCCTCGCTGAAGACACCGCTTTTCATCGTTTACGCCCAGGTCAACCGGGAGACGATGCTCGACCTGCAACCGGGCCGCAGCGTCGTGGAGACCTTTCTCGCCGCCGGCCTCGACATCTACATGCTCGACTGGTGGTACCCGACCCGCAAGGACCGCTACCTCAACCTGGACGATCACGTCAACGGCTACATCGACGGTGCCGTCGATTTCATCCTGGAAAAACACGGCATCGATCAGCTCAACATCATGGCGATCTGCCAGGGCGGAACCATGAGCGTCATGTACGCGGCGCTGCACCCGGAAAAGATCAAGAACCTGGTCCTCACGGTGACGCCGACGAACTTCGACCACGACGCGGGGCTGCTCAACGTATGGGCGCGCTCGCTGGACCCGGACAAGCTGGTCGCCTCCTACGGGAACATCCCCGGCGACATCATGAACCTGGGGTTTTTGCTCCTCAACCCGGCGCGGCTCATGATCGACAAGTACGTGGGGCTGCTGGAAAACATCCACAACAAGGACTTCGTGGAAAATTTCGTCCGCATGGAGCGCTGGATCTTCGACAGCCCCGATCTGCCGGGAGAAGCATTCCGGGAGTTCATCCAGTGGCTGTTCCGGGAGAACAGGCTGATCAAGAACGAGTTGGTTCTCGGGGGCAAGAAGGTTGATCTGAAGAACATCACCATGCCGGTGCTCAACATCTACGGCAAGTACGACCACCTCGTGCCGCCTGCCGCCTGCGATCAGACCCTCAGCAAGATCGGCAGCACGGACAAGGAGGACCTCTGTCTCGACACGGGCCACATCGGCATCTACGTGAGCTCCAAGACGCAAAGACAGTTCGGGCCGAAGATCATCCGCTGGCTCACGGAGCGCGACGAGGCTCCGGAACCGGCGAAGGAAGAAACGAAAAAGACCGCCTCGAAGAAGAAAAAGGCCGCTGAGACGGCCGTAAAGGAATAATCGGGGAAAGGAAGGAAGAGACATGAGCGAGCGAAACGATTACATCAAGGCGATCAGCAAGGTCAGCCGGGCGCTGAGCACGACGATCGAGAGGGACAAACTCCTGGAGTTGATCGTGAAATCCGCCGTCGACACGATGAAGGCAAAGGCGGCGTGCCTCTTCCTGGCCACCGATGAAACGAAGGAAGAATACGTTGCCGTGGCCCAGACGGGGCTCTCCAAGAGCTACATGCACGCCGCTCCCGGCCGGATGGCGCCCACGATGAAACTGCTCAAGAAGGACGGGTTCATCCACTACCGGGACGCCCAGAATGACGAGCGGGTCCAGAACAAGGAATCCAAGGTCAAGGAGAGGATCGGATCGATCCTCGTCGTCCCCGTCATCGTGAGGGATGAACTCATCGGGTGCCTTACGCTCTACACGGCCGAGATGCGCGATTTCTCCGAGAAGGAGATCGAGTTTCTCACGGTGCTCGCCGAGCAGGGCGGCATGGCCATCGAGAAGGCCCAGCTCATCGAACGGTTGCGCAACAACGCGAGGATCTTTCTCGAGATGGCAGCGAGCATCACGGCCAGCACGGACATCAAGACCATCCTCCAGACCCTCACGGAGGATGTGGCCAAGGCCCTCGGCGTCAAGGCGGCCACGATCCGCCTGCTCGACGAGAACCGCGTGATGCTTCGCCTTGCGGCAAGTTACGGCCTCTCGGAGAAGTACCTCAACAAGGGCCCCATCTCGGCGGAGAAGAGCATCGCCCAGGCCCTCCAGGGAAAGCCCGTGGTCGTGAAGGATGCCGCCGCCGACTCCGGCGTCCAGTACCGCAACGAAAAGAAAGAGGAAGGCATCGTAACGATCCTCAGCGTGCCCATCAAGTCCCGCGACGAGGTCATCGGTGTGCTCCGCCTCTACAGTGCAACGTCCCGGGAGTTCAGGGAGAGCGAGATCACCTTCGTGACGGCCCTGGCCTACATGGGCGGGGTGGCCATCCAGAACATGAGCCTGCTGTCGATGCTGAAGGACGACGTGAAGGATCTCAGAGATAACGTCTGGATCTTCAAAAGCTGGTTTTAACCAGGGGCCAGGGTTCAGGGTCCGGGGTACAGGAAAATGGGATTCAGGATTCCGGAATCCGGATTCCGGAGGCCCGATTCCGGCCGCGGAGCGGCACGATACCCGATACCCGATACCCGATACCCCAACTTTAAAAGGGGGAAACATGATCGGGAAGACAATTGACGAGATGAATGTAGGCGATGCGGCGGAAATGGCCAAGACCGTAACCGAAACGGACGTCTACCTCTTTGCAGGGATCACCGGGGACTTCAACCCCGCCCATGTCAACGAGGCCTATGCAAAAGGGACCTTCTTCAAGGGCCGGATTGCCCACGGGATGCTCTCGGCGGGATTCATCTCGGCGGTGCTCGCCATGAAACTTCCAGGCCCGGGAACGATCTACCTGAGCCAGTTCATGGAATTCAAGGCCCCCGTGCGCATCGGCGACACCGTGACGGCCCGCGTGGAGGTCAAGGAAAAGGTGACGGAGAAAAACCGCGTGAAGCTCCGGACGACCTGCGTGAACCAGGACGGCACCCTCCTGGTGGATGGCGAAGCCCTGATCATGCCGCCCAAGGCGCCCAAAAAGTAATTTCTCCCTGTTTAGAACTACCGCCTCCCTCTCTGCCCCCCGGGATATCCCCGGGGGGCGCCTTGCCTGCTCCCCGGCACAAAACTTTTGATCAAAATGCAAAAAAATGTTAGAAATGATGTGGTTATCCACTATCCTGTTATCGGTATTTCCCTTTGCGACCCTTCAAACTGCGGCAGGATGCCACGCGAATGGACCGGGAGATCTCCCGGATGCAGTTTAGACAAGTCGGACCCGTTCAGAGGTCGACACCCCCTTTAACCGATCATCCAACAAGCCGGAACAGCATGCCATGAAGACGGCAGTCCTTCACCGCCTGTGGAAAGAGCCCGTTCAGCTCTCGGGAGTCGCTGAGTCCCTGCTCATCCCCCTCTGGGCGAGGGCCGTCGAAACCGCGCGTCCCGATGCAATCATCCGGGACCCGATCGCCCTGGAGATCTTCGAGAACCTCGATTACGACTTCTCCAAGTTCGAGGGGGCCTGGATGACTCAGACGGGAATCACCATCCGCACGAAGATCCTCGATGAGGCAACATCGGACTTTATCCGCGCAAACCCCAGGGCCGTCGTCATCAACCTGGGCGCCGGCCTGAGCACCCGTTTCTCCCGGCTCGACAACGGGAGCATCCGCTGGTACGAGGTCGATCTGCCGGAGGTCATTGCCCTGCGGAAACTTTTTTTCCGGGAGACGAAGCGATACCGCTGCGTCGCGGGCTCGGTGACGGAGCCTTCCACTCTGGAGCCGATCGTTGCCGGCAGGCAGCCCGTCCTGATCGTGGCTGAGGGCCTCTTCATGTATTTTGACGAAGAGGACGTCCGGTCCGTCTTCGATGGCCTGTCGATGCGCTTCCCCGGGGCCCAGATGCTCCTGGAGATGCTTGCCCCCTGTGCCCTGGGAATGGGGAAATATGACCCCTGCCTGTCGAAAGTCGCCGGCGGCTGTCTCGATTTCCGATGGACCCTGAGCGACTGCAGGGCCATGGAGTCCTGGGGCCGCGGCCTGCAGGTTCTCAGCGAGTGCAATGTTCTCGAGCACCACCGCGAGCGCTGGGGATGGCTCAACTTTTTCGCCCCCCAGGCGCTGTCCGTGCTCGGCAACCGGATCGTCCACCTTCGCTTTGCCCAGGATTGAATCGTGAAGCAAGAACCGCCCGTCCGCTCCTCCCGATCACGAAATCACTGCAATCGGGCAGGGTTGGTCGGGCTTTTGCATGCCAAAGGCAAAGGGAGTCTGTCTTTCGTCCCGGAGCGCCCGTGCCGCGCTGCGGGAGCGGCCCATCGCGTCACATTGCTTTGACCTGCAAGGAGAGGCCCATGAAAAAGCAAAACGCGGAGCGGATTTCACCCGATGAACTTCTTGCCCTGATCGGGAAGACCCCGGCCGACAACTCGGAAGGGTATCGATACGTCGTCCCATGGAAGAGCAAGCTGGCAGGCGGGCAGGTCCGGGCGCTCTTTCGCTACCAGGAGCTGATGAAAACGGTGGCGAGCCAGCCTTTTCTTTTCGGGCCATGGGCCACGCTGGCGGGATGGCAGGCCGGCCTGATGGAGTCCTACGTGACGGGGCCCATCAAGACACAGGCCCGGACCGCCACGAGGGCGGGCCGCAACCCCGACATCTTCGCCGAGATGAACAGCTGGATCTACCAGACCTACGCGAGGCTGCTCTACAATCTCTGCAGCGGCTTCATGCGGAACGGGAAATTCGACCGGAGGGTGGCCCAGGCGATCTCCACGTCGGAAGAAGGCAAGCAGCTCCTTCGCAACTACATGAAGGAGTTCCGGTGGCTCGAGCTCTCCTACAATTCCGGGGGGCTCACCCGCCTCAAGGCCATGAAGGATCTCCTGAAATCGATCCTGGTCCTCATCACGGAGCAGCCCCTCGAGGGCGAGGACATGCCCTTCATGAAAAAAAATCCCGACGGCAGCGACGGCATGAGTCTCGGCGCCTATCTGGAGGAAGGCCGGGCCCGCATCGAAGCCCTGTGGCGGCACAACGGCTTCGACATCCGCGATTTCGCCAACCGCTTCATGGGGGGCAAGATCGGCTTTCTTCCCTACGAGGTGATCAAGGGCTCACGACTGCACTCGGTGACCCTCCGCCACTACCCTCTCCCGAAAGGAACGGAGCCGAACGGCAAGGCCGTCTACCTGGCCACACCGATGATCAACAAGCCCGAGATCTTCGATCTCGCCGAGGGGAAGTCCGTCGTCGAAGGAATGCTCAAGGAAGGCTACCACGTCTATCTCGTGGACCACGGCGACCCGGGTCCCGGGGAAACGAACCTGGGGCTCGACTTCTTCGGAAAGACCGTCCCCGACACGTACATCGAGATCATCCAGAAGCGCCACCCCGGCGTCGAGATCTATATCATGGCCTACTGCATGGCGGGCACCCTCATGCTTCCGTACCTTGCACGAAGGGCCGAGGAGCGGTTGGCACGCGGCGAGCCCATGGATATCTGGAAGATCGCCGTCATGGCCACCCCCGTGAAATTCGACGACGGGGACAGCGGGCATGCCCACATGCGCAAGATCATCCGCGAGAATTACGACCCGCTGCTGATGAAGGAACTCTACGGCGAGGTGAACGTGCCGGCCTTCCTGATCGAGGCGGGGATGAACGAGATCCAGCCCGGCGTGCAGCACAGCGTCTCGATGGGTTTCTACGGACGCGCCTACTGGCCCAATGCCATCGAGGATTCGGCCCCCTTCCTCTACTGGCTCACCCACGGCACCAAGTTCCCCGCCCGGGCGCACCGGGAGTGGATCAGCCAGTTCTTCCTGGGCAATGCCCTCATCGAGGGCACCTACGTCCTGCCCTCTTCCGTCCCCGAGCTCGACGGCAAGCCGGTGCAGATGGGCGCCCTGGACAAGGCCGGCGTCCTCATCTTCTGCTACCGGGGCACCCGCGACCCCATCGCGCCGACGGGCTCCTGCATATCCTGCGAGCTGTGGGGCGAGGTCGGAAAGAACATCGGCGTCTCGCGCGGGGGACTGAACCGACTCATCGAGAAAAACGTGGGGCACATCTTCGTGGTGAGCAAGGTGCTGCTGGCTGAGTACCTCACGCTGGTCAACGACTTCTTCAAGTCCTGACGCGCTTCGCGCAGGCTGCAGGCCACAGGCTTCAGGCTTCAGGAAACAAGAAAGGATCGAGGGCATGTCCCCCGATCCTTTTTCTTTGCCTTGCGGCTTCTGGCTCGAGGCTTGCGGTTGTTTTACCCTGCCCCGCTCGCTTCCGCCGGCGATCGCTGCGCGCCGATCACGGCAGCGCTTTTACTTCTCCTTGAGGTGTTTGTGCGCCTCGTCCTTGGATTCATAGAGGTGGGGCGCCACTTCCCGCTTTGCAAGCTCGTCGCCGAGCTTCATCCTCAGGAAGGTGCTCGTCGTGTAACGGGTGACCTTCTCGTAAAACTGCATCACGTACTTCACCATCTCGGCGTACTCCTCCACGAGCTCGGGAAGGATGTTGAAGTTGTCGTAGTTGACGATGGTGAGAACTTTTTTACCGAGCGGTTTCAGCATTTTTTCGACATGGTTCTGGATCCTCTGGATCTGCTCGCTGGACTTCACGTAGAAATTCTCGAAATTGACGTAGAAGGTGTTTTCGCCCGGGACGTAGATCAGTCTGTCCTCGATGGGGATCTCGAGCATGTCGCGCTTCAGATTCATCGCCTCGGTCCTGAAGATCCTGGCATCCATGAGCTTCGGGGGGATCTTCATGACGGGCTTGAAATCCATCTTGGAGAGGATGTCCTTTTCGAGGTCGATGCCGGGGGCAATTTCAGTCAGCTCCATCCCGTCCTTTGTGAGGGTGAAGACGCAGCGCTCCGTGATATAGAGCACGGGCTGTCTTCTCTGCGCGGCGTATTTGCCGCTGAAGGTGATCTGCTCGACCTGCTCGAGGAATTTGCGCTCGCGGCCCTCCTGTTCGATCTTGAGCTTGCCGTCCTCCACGGCGACCTTGAGGCCGCCTGCCGTGAAGGTTCCCATGAAAACGATCCGTTTCGCGTTCTGACTGATGTTGATGAACCCGCCGGGCCCCACGAAGCGGGGTCCGAATTTGCTCACGTTGACATTTCCGTCCCTGTCCATTTCCGCCGAGCCCAGGAAGGCGATGTCCAGGCCGCCCCCGTCGTAGAAATCGAACTGGTATGGCTGGTCGATGAGCGCATCGATGTTTGTGCCGGTGCCGAAGTTGAGGCCGCCGTTTGGCATCCCGCCGATCACGCCCGGCTCCGCCGTCAGGGTCAGCAGATCGAGGACGCCCTCCTCGTTGGCCACGCGGGCCACACCCTCGGGCACGCCGATGCCGAGATTCACAACCTGGTTGGGCCTTAGCTCAAAGGCTCCCCGCCGTGCGATCACCTTCCGTTCCGTCAGCTCCATCGCCGCGATGGAGGCCATGGGGACGCGCACCTCCCCCGTGAAGCCCGCGTTGTACTGCTCGAGGAAGGTCATCCAGTGATTTTCCGGTCTGGCCACGACGACGCAGTCCACGAGGATGCCGGGGATCTTGACGTGCTTCGGATTCAGGGTGTGCTGGTCGGCGATCCGTTCGACCTGGGCGATGACGAAGCCATTGTTGTTCTTTGCCGCCATGGCCTGGGCGAGCACCTCGATCGTGAGGGCCTCTTTTTCCATCGTGATGTTGCCGTTCAGGTCTGCCGTCGTCCCCCGTATGATGGCCACGTTGATGGGGGGCAGCTTGTAGAAGAGAATCTCCTTTCCTTCGATCTCCATGAGCTTGACGAGGTCTTCGCCTTCCTTCTTCGTTTTCCGGTTCAGCTTCCCGCCATCGAGCCGGGGATCGACGAACGTTCCCAGGCCGACGTAAGAGATCAGCCCCGGCTTGCGGGCGGCGAGGTTGCGAAAGAGGGTGCTGATGCAACCCTGGGGCATATTGTAGGCCAGGATCTTTTCCTCCCGGATGAGCTTCTGGAGCATGGGGGCAAGGCCGATGTGGCCGCCGATCACACGTCCCACAAGTCCTTCGTGCCCCAGGTGATTGAGGGCCCTGGTTTTTCCATCACCCTGTCCTGCCGCGTAGACCAGCGTCAGATTGAGGGGGTGGCCCTCCTTTTTGAAGCGCTCTTCGATGCAGATGAGAATCTCCTCGGGGACTCCCGTGGCGACAAAACCGCCTGTCGTCACGACATCCCCGTCCCGGATGATGGCGGCGGCCTGCTCGCCGGTGACGATCTTCCCCTTTCTGCGGATCTGGGCACGGAGTTCCTCAATGATCGGGTGCTGCGAGGGCGGGATGAGATCCCCCTTGTCCGCAAAACCGAAATACTCATTTTCCTTCTCGCCCATGGGGTTCCCTCCTTTTCGAGTTGGATACCAAAGATGAATGTCACATCTCCTGACAAGAGCCCATGAGAACAGGCGACAGTGGCGTCAGACGTCATTTGCCGGCCGGACAGGTGCCCGCGTTGACTCTGTCAGGTCAAATCGCGCAGGTAGGGTTTAAAAAACCGGTGAATCAGGGAGAGCAAAATGATGCTCAGGATGACGGCAATCAGCACGTTCGGAGACATGCCCGTGATGGCGACCCCGAGAGCGGTTCCGGACGCGGGGGGATGCTCCGTGTCCGTGACTACCATGGTGAAAATGGACAGCCCCACCGCCAGCGCATAGCAGACGATGCATGCGATCATGGCGGCATGGGGAATCAGGGAAAACACAAATCCCCAGAACAGGCCGACGAGATGTCCGCCGATGACATTTCGCGGTTGCGCCGTGACATAGTCCGGCATGGCGAATACAATGAAGGCCGTAGCGCCGATGGACGCGATGATGACCGCATTCTGCAGGCTCAGAAAATAGAGAACCACGAAAACCGCGACTGTGGCGAAAAGGCTCTGCAGAACGTAGTGCTTCCAGTAAAGCCTGAATTCCTCGATCATTTTCAGAACGGATCGTCTCATAACCACCCCTGCCACCTTGCCATTGACGTGTTGCCAGCATAGTCACAGGTGCTGAAATGATCAAGCAGAGAGTGCGACACTCAGAGACTCGGGCACTTGCCGTCATCTTCATTGTCCCGTTTCTTGCACCCACTGTCTTTTCCTTTGACAAATCCCCGCCGATTCATTAACTTGAAAGTGCTTGATTCTGCAAAGGAATACCCTCGGCAACCCATGGAGAAACCGGCAAGAGAAATACACGGGGGGGTAAAATTCAGAACGGAGTTCCTCTCCGCGGCCGCTCCCGCTGACGCACGCCTCGAGGAGTTGAAGGCCTGGTGCGCCGAGTTCCACAAGCGGAACTTCGCCCCGCCCTACGGAGAATTCTCCCAGGGCAACCTCAGCTTCCGTATCCGGCCCGGCGGGGATGCCTTCGTCATCTCGGGCTCCCAGGTAGGCTGGAAGGACCGGCTGACGGACGACAAGTTCGTCACCGTGCAGAATTGCGACCTGCAGAATGGCATTGTTTACGCGAACGGCACGCGGGACCCCTCGTCGGAGAGCATGCTCCACTTTGCCATCTACCGTGCGAGAAAGGACGTGCAGGCGGTTTTCCACGGGCACAGCCCGGAAATTCTTCGATGCGTCGACCGGCCGCCGGACATCCCGGAGACGCGGGAAAAGCATTCTTACGGAAGCATCGAACTGGTTCAAAGCGTCATCGAGGTCCTGGGGGATGCCGACTTCGTCATCATGAAAAGGCACGGGTTCGTCTCACTGGGCAAAACGATGGAAGAGGCGGGCAAGAGAGCGATCGAGACTCACCGTCTTTGTCTTCAAGAATGATGATCCGCTCATGCGTGCAGGCGGCCTCGTGCAAAGTCTCCAACGGCTCGCTTGTGAAGATCGGAAGACATGAAGTCGGGAAGAGCGGAAAAGATAAACATTCCTCAGCCGGATCGAGGGGATCTGAAATGAAAGACTTTTTCAATCTGTACAGCCACGGCTTCATCCGGGCCGCTGTTTGCGTCCCCGATGTCCGCGTCGCCGATGTGAGCTACAACACGCAGCAGACGATCGGCCTGGCGAAGGAGGCCTCGGCAAAGAAGGCCCTCCTTGCGATTTTCCCGGAACTGGGCCTTTCGGCCTACTCCAACGAGGACCTCTTTCACCAGGAAGCCCTCCTGAAGCGGGTCCGGGAAGCACTGGGCCTTGTCCTGGAAAAGACAAGGGGCCTCAACACGATCCTCGTCGTGGGGGCGCCGCTCCGGGTCGACTCGTTTCTCTTCAACGGCGCCGTCGTCATGTACCGCGGCAGGATCCTGGGAGTTGCCCTGAAATCCTACCTGCCCAACTACCGCGAGTATTACGAGGGGAGGCAGTTCCGCCCCGCCGAGGACGCCCTGTCGCAGACGATCAGCCTCTGCGGCCAGGAAGACATTCCCCTGGGTCCGGACCTGCTCTTCGAGGTGGAGAACATCCCGGGACTCACGTTCTACATCGAGATCTGCGAGGACCTCTGGGTCCCCGTGCCCCCGTCGAGCTTTGCGGCGCTGGGCGGCGCCACGGTGCTCGCCAACCTCTCGGCCTCGAACATCACCATCGGCAAGTCCGAATACCGCCACAGCCTTGCGGCCAACCAGTCGGCCCGATGCGTGGCGGCCTACCTCTACGCGGCGGCGGGCCCCGGCGAGTCGACGACGGACCTGGCCTGGGACGGCCATGCCATGGCCTACGAGAACGGCACGCTGCTTTCCGAATCGGAGCGATTCGCCCAGAAAGAGCAGATGGTCCTTGCCGACATCGACCTGGATCGCCTCGTCCAGGACCGGATGCGTCTCACGAGCTTCAGCCAGAACGCCCGCATCCTCAGGGATCGGGCAGACGGGTTCCGCAAGGTGAGATTCCCCGTGGAGATCCCGAGGGGGCGAATCGCTCTTGCCCGGCAGTACGCCCGCTTCCCCTACGTGCCGGCGGACCCGGCAAAGCGCGACGAGCGCTGCTACGAGGCCTACAACATCCAGGTCCAGGGGCTCGCGAAGCGCCTGAAGGCCTCGGGGATCCGGAACGTCGTCATCGGCGTCTCCGGCGGCCTCGATTCCACTCACGCCCTCATCGTGGCGGCAAGGACGATGGATCTGCTGGGTTATCCCCGCTCCGGCGTGAAGGCCTACACGATGCCCGGCTTTGCCACGACGGACAAGACCTACCGCAACGCCCACCGTCTCATGAAGGCCCTCGGTGTGGAGGCCAACGAGGTAGACATCCGCGAGAGCTGCATGCAGATGTTCCGGGATATCGGGCACCCGTTCGCGAAGGGCAGGAAGCTCTACGATATCACCTTCGAGAACGTGCAGGCCGGCGAGCGGACCTCGCACCTCTTCCGGCTGGCCAACCTTCGCAATGCCATCGTCCTGGGAACCGGGGATCTCAGCGAGCTGGCCCTCGGCTGGTGCACCTACGGGGTGGGCGATCACATGTCGCACTACAACGTCAACGTGAGCGTCCCCAAGACCCTGATCCAGTACCTGATCCGCTGGGTGGCTTCCACGGACCAGTTCGACCGGAAGACCTCGGAGACGCTCACGGACATCCTCGCCACCGAGATCAGCCCCGAGCTGGTGCCCGGGGTAAACGGCAGCCAGCCGGCGCAGCGGACCGAGGACACGATCGGGCCTTACGAGCTTCAGGACTTCAACAACTTCTATACGACGCGCTTCGGCTACCTGCCCACGAAGATCGCCTTTCTCGCCTGGCACGCCTGGCGCGACAAGAAGGCGGGAGCGTGGCCGGAGGTGCCCGAAGAGGGGCGAAACGAGTACACGATCGGCCAGATCAGGCGCTGGCTCACGGTCTACCTCCGGCGGTTCTTCCAGACGAGCCAGTTCAAGCGCTCCTGCATCCCCAACGGCCCCAAGGTGGGTTCAGGCGGGTCGCTCTCGCCCCGGGGCGACTGGCGCGCGCCCAGCGACAGCGAAGCCGCCGCGTGGCTCGAAAACGCGAAGCAGATCCCCGAAAGGGAACGTTCATGAAATCCACTTTATCCGCTCTTCCTCGCTTCCGCTCTTCCGATCTTCGCGAGGGTTATCCTGCGGAACCCACGGGAGCTAAACCGACAAACAGCCATGAAGGGTGAAAGTTATCGCGATTTTGACGCGACCGAACTGTATTGCCCCCTTTGCAAGCGGGCGGTGGGCGTGCGCAAGCGCCTCCTGCTGATCCTGCCTCAAGGCGAGAAATACGACTACACCTGCGCTTTCTGCGGTACGTCCGTGGGAGACAAGCTCGTCACGATGAAAGACAAGGGCCCTGTCGTCTTGAGATGACGGCGTTGACGTCTCAAACTCATATCCCGTGAGAAAAAAAAGGGGCCACGGCACCTCGGTGCCGTGGCCCCTTCCAATGAAGACGCTTCCCCTCGACGTTATCTTCCTATAACGTACCTGTAGGGATCAATCTGCTCTCTCAGGATGGTGAGCTCGTTCTTCGTGGGCGGGTGGTTCTCCACGATCTTCTTCGCCTTCAGAAGCTCGAAGCCGCAGTTGTCCTGGACGTCCTTCTCCGAGTAGCCGGGGTTGATTGCGATGATCCTCATCCGCTTGCTCTCCGGCTCGAAGTCCATGACGGCCATGTTCGTGAGGATCTTGTAGGGGCCCGCCCCGAGGGGAAGGCCGCTCTTGGCCCTGGAGTCCCCGCCCGTCAGCCAGCCGGGAGACGTGATGTAGCTGCACTTCTCCGTGAAACGCTTGGGGTCCTGGGGTGTCATGACCATCATCCTCCAGCAGAAGGAGGCGAAGTCGTTGGCGCCGCCGCTGCCCGGGAAGCGGACTTTGGGTTTCTGGTACTCCGCCCCGATCATGGTCGAGTTCAGGTTGCCGTACATGTCGATCTGGGCGCCACCGAGGAAGGTGTAGTCCAGCATCCCGCGGCAGGCCGTCTCCATGATCTCGGGCATGCTGCTGGCCATGACGGCCTTCCAGGTTGTCCTGGAGTCGCCGACGGAAATGGGCATTTCGGGCACGAGGGGGCCGGCTCCGCCTGCCTCGAACAGGATCAGCAGGTTGGGGGATCCGACCTTTTGGGCAAGCATCGCGGCGGCGCAGGGGGCGCCGGTGCCGACACCGACGGAGGCCCCGTCTTCCAGCTCGCGCGACGCGCTGCATATCATCAATTCCATGGTATTGTAGTCAGCCATTGTCTCTTCACCTCCCTTTCTAATCCCTGGCTCCAAGGAGCAACCATTCTTTCTTTCTCAGTTTGAGCATCTTGTGCATGCCGCCGTTTCTCTCGATGTAGTCGTAGTGATCCTTGCAGCCGTAGATGTTCTTGTCGAGGAACTTTTTGAATTCCTCGGGGTTCTCCTCCACCTTCAGCCACTCTTTGAGGTGCTCTTCATCGGAGAAATACTCGCCGTACATGTTCCCGGGATAGCTTCCGAAGGGAACCTCGCACACGGCATCGACACACCAGTAGGGAATGAAAGTTGACGTGGGGTCCCTGCGGATCTCGTCGTTGGTGATGATGCGCTCGCAGGTGACGATGAGCTTTTTGGATGACCGGGAAAGGTCGTAGTCGGACATCAGGATGCCCTTTGTCCTGCAGTTGCCGTAAATGTCCGCCTCGTGAACGTGGACCAGGCCCACATCGGAGAAAAGAGCGGGCACGAGCAGGTAATTCGTCCCCGTGAAGGGGCATTGGATCATCTTGGCCCCGCTGTACTTGAACGTGTCCGTCCCCATCATGTTGCGGATCGGGTGGAAGGAAACGCCGGCGCAGGCGGCCTTGTAACGGACGGACAGGGTGTAGTTCGTCCACTCCGTCATCTTTACTTTTCCGCTTTCCATGTATTTCCTGGCATTGGGCGACAGGCCCCGTGCTTCCAGACCGATGATGTAGGCCACGTCGACCCGGTTGAAGCAGTGGCCCGCTGAAAGAATCTGGAAATCGTGGGTTGCCGTGTGGCCGGACAAGCCCAGGTTCTTCCTGCCCTGTCTCACGATTTCATGGAGAACCGCTGCAGGAATCCGGTTGACACCGAATCCGCCGATGGAGATGTAATCCCCATCCTTGACAAGCTTGTCGACCGCTTCCTTTACGGTCATCACCTTGCTTTGCAGTTTCCGGCTCTTTTTGCGGAAGAACTCTCGAGCCTTGTCCGCATCCGGATCCGTAAAAATCTCGCCAATTCCCTGTGCTAAGACTTCCACTGAACGCTACCTCCTCTCTTTGTATTAGAACCCCCCTCGACTCCGCCGGAACGCCTTCTGCATCGTCATTGAATGAAACAAGAGTCCAAAAGGGCCTAGTTAAGCTATCTGAAAAACGGTCGTCACATACCACAGGTATCCTTTCAAATCAAGTAAAATCGGGGATTCCCTCGATCCTCCCGCCCTGCGGCCATGCCCGGCCGGCCCCTGGAAATCTCGATCGGGAAATCCGCAGGGGGTTCATGTTCTTCAACCGTGCGGCCGTCCGGGCGGGGGCAAACCGGGTTTGCTCACTTCCCCGGTCGCCCCGGTCCGGGAAGTCGAGCCGGTCCGGTGTCGAACGGATCGGGAATCACGGCCGGGACATTACTTTTTCCTTTTTTTTTCAAGGGCTTCTTTGAGTTTGTCGGCCAGGCTTGCCAGGCCCGGATTGCCTTCCCCGCCCGTGGCGCTCGAATGAACGAGGTGTTTTTCCTTCGAACCCTGTCCGCCGTAGTAGTCGCCCAGCAGCTCGCGGCTGTGTGCGTCCTCGTGGCAGTAGACGCAAAGATTCTCCCAGTTGCTGCCGTCGGGGGGGTTGTTGTGGTGGTTTCCGTCCTTGTGGTGGACCGTGAGCAGGTGGCGGTTCGAGGCGTCGAACTCCCGGGCGCAGCGCGCGCAGATCAGTCCGTGGATGGCCAGGGAGCGCTCCCGGTAATCCTGGCCGGGCGGCTTCTGCATGCCCTCCTTCATCTCCCGGACGACGTCCACGATGGGCCTTTCCCCCGCGGGCTTCGACCCCGTCGTGGTCGTGCGGACGCGGGTTCCCTTTTTGCCGAAACTCATCCTTGCCACTTCTTTTCTCCTTCGTCTTACCCTCTATCCTTCAGCAGCGCCCCCGCGACCTCCAGGGCGGAATCCCGATCGAAAACAAGACCTTCCAGCCTTGCATCCTCCACCTTGCGCAGAAGTTCTCCCATGAGCGGGCCCGGCTCGAGGCCGAACCGGTCAATCAGGTCCCGGCCTGTGAGAAGCGGCGGCGCCTGCAGCCGGGGCCGCAGGTCCTGTTCGTACAACCGGAGCATCTCCGCGACCGCCTGCCGGATCAGGCGGACTCGTCCGGGGGTCATCTTCGGGCCCACCGTCGCGCGGGTGTCGGCCGCAAAGAGCAGAAACAATGCCCGGTAATCTTCACCGTATTTCCGGAAAAAGTGCAAGATCGATCTCCTCGTCCGGGAAGACCCGGCGGTGAGATGGACCAGGTGCATGTGGTTTGACACGAGCAGGACCAGGAAGTCCCTCTCGGCATTTGCCAGCCGGAGCCTCTCTGCCACCGCTTCAACGGCGGCGCCGCCGGCCGCGGCATGTCCGTAGAAATGGGCCTGGCCTTCCACGTCCCAGGTCACCCTGCCGGGCTTTCCGGCATCGTGCAGGAGGGTGGCCAGTTTCAAAAGCGCCGCCCGGCTCCGCCCCCGGACAAAACCGCCGGCCAGGTAACCCGGGAAATCGGCGCCGGCATCGCCAAACTCCTCCCGGGGGTTCGCAAAAAGGCCCTCGAGCTCCTTCAGGCAGAGCATCGTGTGGGCCCAGACATCGAGGGCGTGGTAGCCGTTCTGTTCGACACCCTTCATGGCCGTCACGCCGGGGAGAATGCCCTCGAGAAGGCCGACGCGGTCGATTGCCTCGATGAAAAGATGGCAGGGGTTGATCTCCAGGACACGGAAGACCTCTTCGCGGACCCGTTCTCCCGAGACGAAACCGAGAAGCGAGCTGTCGCGCCCGATCTGCGCAAGCGTTTTTGCGTCAATGGCGAAACCGAGCTCGGCGGCAAGGCGGAAGGCCCGCAGGAGCCTCAGGGGGTCCTGCCGGAAGGACTCGTCGGAAAAGGCCCTGATCTCCTTGTCGCCGATGGCCGCTTGTCCCCCGAAGGGATCGATGAGCCTCGAGAAATCCCCGCTGACGAAGGCATCGAGCGGCATTGCCATGGCTGTAATTGTGAAGTCCCTCCCGGCAAGATCGTCCTCGATGGAGGCTCCGCGCTGTGCGGTGAAATCGAAGAGGAGGGTTTCGTCACCCTCCCGGGCAACCACCCGCTCCGTCATCTTGTCCGGTTCGTCCTCCCTGAGCGCAATGCGGGTCCCGCACGTCTTTTCGGCAAAACGGGCGGCAATGCACCGCGCCCCGGGCGGGAACACGACATCCACATCCGAAACGGGAAGCCCCAGGAGGCAATCCTTGACGGCGCCCCCGGCCACGTGGAGGCCCGGCGCAAGCTCGATGAGAATCCGGAGAAAGGGCTGGTAACGAGAGAGCATGAATCCTTGCGAATCCCGGTTTTTCGCCCCTTATAGCGCATAACGGGCCCGTTGAAAAGGCGAAGGATGAATTGACGCCGGACAAGGGCATGTGTTAAATGGACAGGCATAAGGCGTAAGGCATAAGGCTGAGGGCACAAAGCCTTTGGCCTTTTTTGTTTCTTGTGATTTTTTCAGCCTTTAGCCCTTCGCCATAAGCCCTCAGCCAAAGGAGTTATCATGATTCTCGGCATTGACGTCGGGGGCACCCACACGGATGCCGTCCTCCTCGATCATTTCCAGGTCAAAAAGAAAACGAAGGTCCCTACGAACCAGCTTCATCTCGTCTTGTCGCTCATCGGCGTGATGGACGAGATCCTCCGCGGCGAGGACCTCGCCGCCATCGAACGGGTCGTCTTCAGCACCACCATCTGCACCAACGCCATCGTCCAGGGCAAAACGGACCGCGTCGGCATGATCGTGGCGAGCGGCCCGGGCCTCGCGCCCGAAGCCCTGCGCGTCAACGAGGACACGCGGTTCGTTGCGGGATACATGAGCAACCGCGGCATCGAGGTCGCCCCGGTGAAGAAGGGCGAGATCGCCGCAGCGGCATCGGAGCTGAAGGGGGCCGGAATCGGCCACCTGGGCGTCGTGGGCAAGTTCAGCACCCGTAACCCCGCCCACGAGAACGAGATCGGCGAAGTAGTCCGCAGCGACTTCCGGCATGTCTCCCTCGGTCACCGGATGTCGGGCAACCTCAACTTCCGCAGGCGCATCGCCACGACCTACCTCAATGCCTCCATCTTCGACCTCCACAGCCGGTTCGTGGGCGAGATCGTCGACTTCACCGCCAGGACGGGCATTGAGGCGCCCATCTACATCCTCAAGGCCGACGGCGGAACCATCGAGATCCGGCAGTCGGCCGACCAGCCTGTCCAGACGATCCTCTCGGGGCCCGCGGCAAGCATCATGGGAATCCTGAGCCTTGCCGACTGTTCGGGCTCCGACGCCATCGCCATGGACATGGGCGGCACGACGACGGACATCGCCCTTCTGGCCGATGGGGTGCCCCTGCTGGAACCGCTCGGTGTGACGATCGAGGGGCACAGGACGCTCATCCGGGGCCTCAAGACGAAATCCATCGGGCTCGGCGGCGACAGCCGTGTCCGCGTGGACAAAGGGGAACTCTGCATCGGGCCCCGGCGGGAAGGCCCCGCGGCTGCCCTGGGCGGGCCCTGGCCCACCCCGACGGACGCCATGATCGTCCTGGGACTGACGGAAATCGGCGACCGGACAAAGGCGGAAGAGGCCGTGGCGGAGATCGCCGGCAAAATGAACACCAGCGTGCCGGAGGCGGCGCGTTTGATATTCGAAAGGACCTGCCAGGGTGTGGCATCGGCTGTGAAGACCATGATCGAAGAGATCAACAACAAGCCCGTCTACACGATCCACGAATTCCTGCAGGGAAAGAAGCTCGCCCCTGCAAGGCTCTTCATTGTCGGCGGGCCGGCCGCAGCCGTGGCGCCCAGGCTGGGCGAGATGCTGGGTTGCCAGGTCGTGATCCCGCAGGATGCCGAGGTGGCCAACGCCTTCGGCGCGGCCCTGGCCAGGACGACGGCGGAGGTCACCCTGCTTGCCGAAACGGAGCGGGGAAGCCTCACCATTGCCGAGGAGGGGCTGCAGATGAAGATACCGGCTCATTTCACCCGCAAGGAAATTCTCCAAATAGGCATGGAAAAGCTCCGGGAGCGGGCCCGCAAACTCGGCGCCCGCGATGCCGACATCGAGATCGAGATCGTCGAGGACCAGGAGTTCAACATGGTCCGGGGCTTCTACGCCACCGGCAAGAACATCCGCCTCAAGGCCCAGGTCAAGCCGGGCCTCATCGCGGGGTTCGGGAAAGGAGGGGCGCTTTCATGAAAGGGCTGAAGAAAACGGGGCTCATCTTCTTTCCCGCCTTCGACTGGGCCATCTCGCCCACCCACCCGGAGCGGGAGGAGCGGCTGCTCTACACGCAGGACCAGGTCTTCGAGGAGGGGCTGCTGGACTTCGAGAATATCGTGGAGTACAAGCCGGGACTGGCCGAGATCGAGGACCTCAACCGGATCCACATCTGCGTCCCCGACGCAAAGAGCGTCATCACCGAGTCGCACCTCATCTCGGCAGGAGGCGCCATCACGGCGGCCGAGAAGGTGCTTTCCGGCGAGGTGGACAATGCCTTTGCGCTGGTGCGGCCCCCGGGGCATCACGCCATGCGCGTCGTCCACGGGGCGCGGGGCTTCTGCAACATCAACATCGAGGCCGTCATGATCGAGCACTTCCGGCGCAAGTACGGCCACAAGCGCGTCGCCATCATCGATACGGACTGCCACCACGGCGACGGCACGCAGGACATCTACTGGCACGACCCGGACACGCTCTACATCTCCATCCACCAGGACGGCCGGACCCTCTACCCGGGCTCCGGCTTTCCCGACGAGTTCGGCGGACCCAACGCCCTGGGAACAACGATCAACGTCCCCCTGCCGCCGGAGACCTCCGACGAGGGGTTCCTGCACGTGCTGGAGGAGCTGATCCTTCCCGTCATCGCGGAGTTCAAACCGGACCTCGTCATCAACTCGGCGGGACAGGACAACCATTACACGGACCCCATCACGAACATGCGATTCTCCGCCCAGGGGTATGCGAGGCTCAACGAGCTTCTCAACCCGCACATCGCGGTGCTCGAGGGCGGCTACTCCATCGAGGGGGCCCTGCCCTACGTCAACGTGGGGATCATCCTCGCCATGGCGGGACTCGACTACAGCCACGTCCGCGAACCGGACTACAATCCCGGGTCCATCCGCCAGTCCGGCGAGATCACAAAGTACATCCGGGAGACGACGAAGGACGTCCTCGGTCTCTGGAAGAAGCGCGACAGCTTCAAGGCCGGGATCGTCAAGGGCGCCAAGTACGCGCGGCGCAACCGCAACATTTACTACGACACGGACGGCATCCGGGAGCAGCAGGAGGAGACGGTGCGGATCTGCGACGACTGCGGCGGCTTCATCGCCATCGACTCCATGGCAAGCACCGGGAACAGGATCTTCGCCGTCATCATCCCGAGCCGCAGCTGCGATCTGTGCAGGCTCGAGGGCGAGCGGACCTTCGGGAGCGTCAACAAGGCCAAACTGGGGGCGCACTACCTGTTCTTCCAGGACCGGGATCGGGACATCTATCTGGTGAAATGAAAAAAAAGTGTCTGAGTGTCTAAGTGTCTGAGTGAAGTGGAAAAGGGACCAGGGACGAGGGTATAGGGACAAAAAAAATTCGGGACGGTCGTAGCCTTCAGAGGCCGGAAGCCTGTTGCCTGCAGCCTGCGGCCTGCATTTGTTCTTGACACCGCGACCCTGTTCAATTAATAACGGCGCAACATAAGAGACGTAAGCATATCGAATCACAAAGAGGAGGAGGTAGGATCGTGAGCGACGACATCAACAAGAGGACACAGGAAACGGCTTCGAAACTGTTCGGGAAAGGCATCAAGATGGACCCGCCTTTCCTGATGTGGCGCCAGTTCGACAAGGAGCTGGCCAATGAGCTCTCCCGGCACATCACGGGAAACCTCTACTCCCGCACCGTGCTGACCCTGCCGGAGAGGCAGTACGCGGCCATCGCCATGCTGGCGGCCCTGCGCGCGAAAGAGGAGTTCAAGCTCCACGTCAACGCAGCCCTCAACGTGGGCTGCGATCCCCGGAAGATCGCCGAGATCATCTTCCAGCTTTCGACCTACGCCGGCATGCCCGCAGTCAACGACGCCCTCGACGTCTATCGCGAGGTGCTGAAGGAAAGAGGGGAGTGGCCCATCAAATAAGGTTCGAGGACCGAGGCGCGAGGTCCGAGGACCGACATTGATCTTCCTCTCCCCATGAAAACCCTTTCCTTTGTTCTCCTCCCCTCGTGGGAGGAGGAGGTGGAGGAGGGGGAATGATCTTCGCTCCATTCCCGGGGAGAGGGTCGGGGTGAGGGTGAATAATCCCCTTCCTCTCTTGATAGGGTACGAGGTCCGATTGGAAGAAATCCCTAACCGCAACGGTTAGGGATTTCTTTTCAGAAAGCGGCATAGCGGTGCGTCTTTCTCCCATTCTTCATTTCAGAGCTGTGCCCTCATCAACCATTCCGCTTACTGCTCAATGACTTCAATAAAATACAATCTTGACGATTTCTGCTGGCTTGAAAGAGTGCGGGCTGCGGACAAATCGTTTTTACAGCGCCGTTGAGATCGAAGTCGGTCTTGATGGAACGGGCTGTTATTTTCCGGCCAAGGTCATGGTCGATTTCCGGTCGCCTGTGCCCGGCAACGGCGGGGATGTTCCCCGAGAGCATGGAAGTGACGGATGACAGTTCAAAAGGGATTGCTAGGCTGTCTTGAAGCGTCCGTTGGAGTCGAGACAGCCCTTCTTCATGTCCCGCCATAACTTGATTCCTATGCTTCGGTGCTCTTTCAGTATTTGCTTGAGCATATTCCGTTCCGTGTTGGGGTTGATGGTTATGGCCCTCAGGACGACGATCTTTCTTGGGGCGTATTTCGTCGACTCGATCCGGGTGCGGGATACGAAAGACAGATCATGATCACGGATGGTCTTGTGCAACTCGATGTTGAGATTGTTGATCAGCTTGTTGATTACGGTGATGCGCTCCGAGTTCTTTTTGGGATTTTTCATCAACTTGTTCATCAGGGATCTCAACTCATCAGGAATGAACCGGTAATTGATGATAAAGAGCTCGGGCTTGTTCATCAGTTCGAAAAGAGGATCCCGTTCGATGAGCCCCGTGAAGGTGTTTTGCAGATCTCTGGCATGGTCAAAGAGATGCTTGTAGCCGGCTCTGCCGAAGATCTTTAGGGCCGCCCATGGTTTGAGACAAGAAAAAGGCCGTGAACCTTCAAGGGTAAACCTGCCCTGGTCCACGGAACCTTTGCGGATGATGTAGTTTGATGTGTGGTAGAGGAATCTGGAATCCTCCACATTCCTGAATACGCATATCCCCATACTGTTTGGCACATAGAGGAGCTTGTGGCCGTCCATGGTCACAGAGTCGGCCTTCTCGATTCCCCGCATCATCTCTTGCGCCCCATCCATGAGCAGAGCACCGCCACCCCATGCCGCGTCCACGTGGAAATGGGCGCCAAGATGCTGCGCGATTGCAGCCAGGGAATCCAGGTCATCCACGTTGCCCGTCTCTGTTGTTCCGGCGATGCCGATGATGGCAACGAATTTTGTTGGTTTCCCGATCACCCGGTCTTCTTTTCTGATCTTTTCCACAGCGCGTTGAAGTTTATGGATGTCGATTTGATTGATGCAGGGTTGGACAGGAATGAGGATCACCCCGCGATCGCCGATACCGAGCACGGCGCCGGCCTTGCCGATGGAGTAATGCCCGCGCCTGGAGACGATGAACAGCGCCTGCCTGTAACCGTAGTGATCAAGCGCCCTGGCGAGCCCTTCAGCCCGGATCCCGCTGAAACCCCTGTTGTCGGGCGGAAACGCCTTGGCCATGGCAAGAGTAAGGGCTGTCAGATTGGCAATTGTCCCGTCTGATGTAATATTGCCCAGCGCGATTTGCGGGTTCTGTATGTGTTTTTTATAAAAATCAGGCGTGTTGTTATAGATGAGCCGGTGAATCCAGCACAAGAACTCCCTCTCTACGAAGGATGAAGCCTTGGCGCTCTCGATCTTCACCTGGTTTTGATTGAGGCTTACGGCAATCATTTCAAGCAGAATCATGAAGTAGGGAACAGCGCTTGTCATGTGCCCGATATAATAAGGGTTGGCCACTTTTACCGAATGCTTGACGATATGATACTTGATCTCGTCCAGGACGTCTTTGATGAGATGGGGTTGGCTGGGCATCTCGACGTTGTTGAAAATTGCCGCCAGATCTTCCATGGAAATGGAAGAATGGATGCTGCCCTTCTCTGTAAAAAAATCGTGAATAATGTCGAGCAGATAAATGCCGAACTCCACAAACCTGTCCGATGAGTCGGGCATGATGAAGAGCTTCTTCATATAGTCCGAAGTGCTTTCAAGCATCTTTTCAAGCGGCTTCCCGCCGAGCTCAAGTGACTCCATGGCAGATGTCTCTTCCTTCCCGTAGAGGTAAAATCATACGCACCCGCCCCTCTTGTTTTCAGCCCTCATCTTTTTGCCAGTCCTTGTAGAGCGGCCGATAGAGCTCTTCGCGAACCTCGTCCGTATACTGTTGGATCGCATCCATCGGGACGTTGAGATGCAGCAGCGCCTGGCGGGCGACTTCCAGGCTCGCCTCGAATTCCGGCTGAACGACAAGGGATACGCCCTGATCGTGCAGTCCCTGCATCTCTTCGAACCCTTCCGCCCTGGCGATGATCGCGATCGCGGGGTTGAGTTTCTTCGCGTGCGTCACGATGACCTGGGCAATCAGGGCCACCGGCGTCGTGATGAGAAGCAGCCTCGCTTTGCCTAATTCCGCAGCCTCCAGGATGATCTCCTTTTCCGCGTCACCGAAAAGGACGGGAAAGCCCAGTGCCTTCAACTCGTCCGCCCGCCTGGAATTCCATTCCACGATGATGAATGGGGTTCCCATGCGCTGCAGGATGCCGGCAACGTACCGGCCGACTCTCCCGCCGCCGGCAATCACCAGGTGATCCTTCAAATCCCGCCTGGGGAAGTGAACGGGTTCCGTGCAAACCGATTGGAGCCAGCGGCCGCAAAGGCCATAGATCGGGGCCGTGAGACCCGACAGCAACGGCGTCAGCACCATCGTGACAACAGTCATGGTCAGGACCAGGGAATAGAATTCCGGGGAAATGGATTGCGTGGCAACGCCCACCCGCCCCAGGACGAACGAGAATTCCCCGACCTGGGAAAGTCCCAGCCCCATCGCCAGGGGGATGATGTTCCGATAGCGGAAGGCCCGGCTCAAGAAGGCAAAGATCAGCCCCTTGCCCAGCATGACGACGAGGACCAGGAACAGAATCTTTCCTGGGTGATCCAGCAGGTACTGGGGATCCAGCAGCATGCCGATGGAGGTAAAGAACAGGAGGCTGAAGACATCCCGCAGGGGGATGATGTCGCTCAAGGCCTGATACCCGTAATCCGATTCGCTCAGGAGCATGCCGGCCACAAAGGCGCCGAAGGCGAAGGAGAGACCGAACAGATACGTGCCGTAGCCGATGCCCAGCCCGATCGCCGTGGTAGCCACAAGGAACAGCTCTCTCGAATTCCAGTCGGCGATCGTCTTCATCACGCGGGGCATGATCCGCGTGCCCAGAACAATCACCAGCGTGAGAAAGACGGCGGCTTTCAAGGCGGATACGGCCAGTACCGGCAAGCCGGCACCGGGTTCGCTCAACTGGGGAAGGATGACGAGCATCGGCACGACGGCCAGGTCCTGGATGATGAGCATCCCGATCATGACGCGACTGGACAACGTGCCCAGCAATCCCATATTTTCCAGGGTTTTGAGGATCACCATCGTGCTGGAAAGCGAGATGAGGGCCCCGAACCACAGAGACGGCACCCACTCCCAGCCCATCCACCGCCCGACGGCATACCCGAATACCGTCGTCAGGGCGATCTGGATGGGCGTGCCGATAACGGCGATGTTGCGGACGGGCTTCAAGTCCCGGAGCGAAAATTCCAGCCCCAGCGCGAAAAGCAGAAGCGCGACGCCGATCTCCGCCATTTTCTCGATGTTGTAGACATCGGAGACGGTCACGCCGCCCGTGTAAGGCCCCACCACCACACCGGCCAGGATGTACCCGATGATCAGGGGCTGCCTCAGGACCTGGGCGACCAGACCTCCCAAAAGGGCGGCAATGACGACAATGACAATGTCTCCCGCAATACCCATGGGACAACGAGACCTCTTGCGAAGGGGCTGTGGTTTCTATCGGACGTGTGGAAATTTTAGCACATCTTTGCTCTCATGGGGAAATTCCTGAATGATGATCGAAGAGGCGGGGAAAACCGATTAGAGGAGACAACAGAAGGGGCGGCCGGGAGAGCGAGTTCTGACACAACGAATGGTGATGTCAGGTCGAGTCTTGACCGGTTCCTTCACGACCCAACAAACGACCTGAAAGACTGGCCTTGTGACTTACGAATTGAAACGGTGTAATGCTTGTTGTGAGCTGCGGCCGAAGACCGTCGGCTGCATGCCAGGGTTCGTCGGCGTCATTTCAACTGCCGCTCGAATCGCTGCTCGTTGATCTTGCGCCCACACTGCAGAACCGGCATTGAATTTCGCTTCGGAAAAAACTCTATTCTGAAGACCGGCTCTTCGCCTCTTCATGAGGTGTCTGCCCGCATTTTAAGGCAATATGACCAATGGGATATTGCCTTCATACACAAGTTCGTTGATCAGATATTTTCTGAACATCTGGTCCAAAAACATCCTTGACCCTCTTTGAACCACGATGAACTCATTCGTCCTCTTTGAAATGATACGCTTCAAATCCTCGAATGCATTTTTTCCCTGATAGAGTTCATGGGAGACATCTCGTTTGTCCGCGTAGAATTCAGCCAAATCTCTCAGATACTTTTCAGTACTGTCCAGATTATCATCCGGTGTTATGACTGAGAAGAATACGATATTTTTGATTTGCTCGCCTGCGAAATTCAAGAATTTATCAAAATCGATGATGTTTAGGGGATAGTTCTTCTGAACCGCAACATGAATGGATTCGCGAGAACAGCACTCTGCATTCCTGGGCATGGCGACGACCAGGTTGTCAATGACGTCGATGACATTTACGGCTTCACTTCCGATGAAGATTTTCTTCAGTAACCCGGTTCCCTTCAGACCCAAAAACACAAGGTTATTGTAGGGTTCTCGCAGCAATGCCTGCAGTTGATGGACCAGTTTTCGTTCCGAAACGAGACGCTTGACCGATGCCCCCTTGGGCAAAACGGCTTCCGTGCACCTCTGCAATTTCTCCATGGCTTCTCGTTTGGCAATCCGGGCAAGTTGCAGTTTACTCTCATGGGGAGCCATGACGGGTGAAATGACTGCAGTCTTGTGAAGTAAAAGGATTTCAGCGTTAACTCGATTGCCCCACTCATAGGCAAAGTGAATGAGATGTTCGGAATAAGGGGAGAAGTCGACAAGTATGATAAAACGATTTTTCATGGATCAAACACCCGTAAATTCAGCAGTGGCTTCAAGAGTCATCTGATTAAATCCACATGATCTGCACGATGTTCACGGTTAATTATATAGAGCAACGAATCGAAGTCAAGGCTTTGCAGCCGCAGATTCACATTCGTCATCACGTTTGCCAGGTGAGAATCTCGTTCATGATGCGTCTCTGAACGCACACCGGCCCGTTCAGGTCTCCTTACTTTTTTCGCTTCTTTGCGCGTTCAATGGCATCTATCAAATGGCCGATTTTAACGTTTCCTAAAGCCGACATGGGTCCCTTGTTGCTGGCAATATAGTCTTTTAGAATCTGGTCAACGACAGCAGATGCAGATAACCCCTGTCTCCTCGCCATTTCTTCTATATCTTGAATTGTCGATTCTTGCAGAGTATATGTGACTTTTCTTTTCATCCCTGATTACCTCATTTTAAGTACACTGGCTATCCTCAACGCAATGCGACCCTTGCGCCCCTTCTCAATTTTGCGATCTCTACTTGGCTTGAGAATGGGGGATCGGTCCTTCATCCGTCAGCGATCATCCGAACTCATTTCGATGCCGCTTCAGCAACCTGCCGAGTATGCTGCATCCTTTCCCCCCGTAAGGCAACAGTACCATCGGCTGCGGCATGCTCCGTTCCGGATGCTGCGGGTGCCGGCCCCGTGCCCGTACCCGGCCCATCAGGGGAATGGGCACTTGCGCCACACCATCACTCCCGGGGTGCCTGGATGACGGCGCGGGCACGGTCGAGATGCTCAGAGCCCGCCAGGAAAAGAAGCCGGTCCCCGGGGTTCAGGATCGTGCCCCCTGTCGGGATGATGAATTCCTCGCCCCGGTTGATGAGGACCACGAGGGCCCCTTCGGGCAGGCCCAGCTCAACGATTTGTTTCCCGGCTGCCGCCGAGACCTCTGTGATTTCCACGTCGACGAGATCGCAGGGCGCTCGTCCCGTGGGCTCGCATTCGATGGGATAGACGGGGACCCGGATGATCGGCGCATCCACGCCGAGCCACCTCGCCACCCGTGGGATCGACGTCCCCTGCAGCAGGGCCGAGGCCAGCACGACGAAAAATACGATGTTGAAGATCATGTCGGCCTGCGGGATTCCGGCCAGAAGGGGAAACGTGGCGAGGATGATCGGCACGGCTCCGCGAAGCCCTACCCAGGCGACCATCGCCTGTTCCCGAAAGGACATGCCGGATCCGATCAGCGTCAGAAATACGGCCGCGGGTCGGGCGGCCAGCATCAGGAACGCCGTGACGAGAATTCCCGTGCCTGCGATGCCCGCAAGCCTCGAGGGAAAGACAAGAAGCCCCAGCACGAGGAACATGGAGATCTGCATGAGCCAGGCCAGTCCGTCATGAAACCGCACGAGGCTTCTTTTGTGAATGAAGCCATGGTTCCCCATCACGATGCCGGCGACATAAACGGCGAGGAATCCGTTTGCCTGGAAGGTCGTAGAGAGCCCGTAGATAAAAAGGACCAGTGCGAGACTCAGGACCGGGTAGAGTCCGTCATACTCGAGGCGGATGTGATTGATCAGGTGGATCATCCCGCGGCCGAGCAGATATCCGAGACCTGCCCCGAGGAGCAGCTGGACCGCAATCCTGGGGAGTAGATCGGCCGCGGTTTCCCCGGGATGCAGAAGCAGGCTGATACAGGCAAGGGTCAGGAGTACGGCCATGGGGTCGTTGCTTCCCGATTCGAGTTCCAGCAGAGGCTTCAGATTTCCTTTCAGGCTGACGTTCCTTGCCCTCAGGACGGAAAAAACGGCAGCCGCGTCCGTCGAGGAAATGATCGAACCGAGAAGAAACCCCTCGAGCAAGGAGAATTCTCCAACAAAGGCAGCGAACCAACCCGCCAGCGCAGCCGTGATGAAAACCCCCAGCGTGGAGAGGATGCCGCCCTGCCACAGGACCGGGCGCACGCTGGTCCAGCTGGTTGACAGACCGCCGGCGAAGAGGATGTAGGACAGCGCAACGACCCCCAGGGTCTGCGCGACGAAGGGATCGTCGAAATGGATGCCGCCGATCCCGTCGGATCCCGCCAGCATCCCGATCCCGAGGAAAATGAGAAGCGAGGGGACTCCGAGGCGGTCCGATACCTTGCTGGCGAGGATGCTCGCAAGAAGAAGAACCGCCGCGGCCAAGAGCGCCAATTCGATGGAGATCATGGTGATAGAAGCTGTGAGGATTTATTGCCGTTCGTCTCTAGTATGCCAGTTGATACTATCCGAAATTTCCCCTGTCTATGCAACGCAAAAAAAGGAAGGGAAGTGTTGCGGATGGGTACTCCATTCAGGTGTTTGCCCGCGCGGAATGTTGAGTGGACATGCAAGCTGGTCCGTCCGCTCATTTCAGATAGGGATGAAGCAGGAAGTCCGCCGAATTCCGAGAGCGTTCGTGCATGAGCCGGGGGAGCCGCCCCCTTTTCCTTTATTGCCGCAGCATCGCCCCGGCCGGTTCGGAGGCGTCGGTGACGATTCTTCTCGGCGTCGCCCCGGGCTTCAACTCCAGGATCCAGAGATTCGACGAGGCCTTCTCGGTCCAGCGATTCGTCCACCGCT
>DIFQ01000135.1:0-3846 GCA_002419215.1 Syntrophaceae bacterium UBA5744 | reverse complement strand
GGGGCTTGCGCCGGTCGTCACCTCGGCCATCTTCCCCGTCTTCCGGCCGACGACGTAAATCGTGTCATCGGAGGTGTCGGAAGTCGCGGGGGAGTAGCACAAGACCGTCCGGCCGTCGAGGGCCAGGCTTGCTCCCCAGTAAGGCGTCGGGTCCTCCCCCTTCGAGGGGAACCGGAACAGGGTCTTCCCCTTCAGATCCGTCATCGCAAAGCCGCCCGAGACGTCGCTGCCGCTCTGCTGCCAGAGAATCCACTGCCCCTCGGGGGAAAAGGCCGGATGGCTGTAGATATACCCCGCGTCGAGCATTGCGTTTTTGTGGCGCAGGACCGTTCGGATTTTGCCGGTCTGGATGTCGCCGATGGCAATCGACATCGTCGCAAAGACCTGGGCCTGGGGCTCGTCCTCTTTGCCCTGTTTCCGGACTTCGGAGAGCCCCACGAAAACGAGGCTCTTGCCGTCCGGCGAAAAAGCCGGGTGCTCCGCCGCAAGGACCCCCTCGAAGTTCAGGCGTCTCGACTCCCCACCCGCGGTCTCGACCAGGTAGATCTGCCCGAATCCCGTATCGGGGTAAATGTCCTTCTCGCCGCGGCAGTGAAAGGCGACCTGTCTCGCGTCGGGCGAAAGTGCCGGCCCNNCCGCCGCAGGCACCGAAATCGGTCAACCGGCGCTCGCCCGTGCCGTCTGCCCTGGCGGCCCAGATGTTGCCCTGGCGGACAAAGGCCACCGTTTCGGCCGCGGGGCCTCCATCGTCTGCCGCACCTGCGGCCGCGACCCATGAAAGTGTGGCCGCCACGACGGCGAGCGCAATCAATCCTCGAATCTTCATTTGCGTACCTGTTTCCTGTACTGTTCGATGGGGATGACCTTGTCGGCCACTTCGTCATAGACGGAGACCTTGCCGCTGTATGCATCGATCAGCAACGTCATGGCCCGGACCGTGTGGGTGTCATGCCTTTCGCCGACGTAGATTTCGTAGAAAGCACCCGGCTTGCCCGGCTCGGCCTTCGGGTCGGGATAGCCGGTGATCATCGAGAACGGTGTCGCCTTCGTTTCTTTCGATTCCTTCATTTGCTTCACCATGGTCTGCACCTCCGGCAGGGCCCAGACGATCTCGTCGGCCTCGTCATCGCTCAACTGCCGCGGGAGATTCTTCTTCGCCGGGGTCGCACAGGGGCCCAGCGCCCGGATGGAAGTCGCTTCCGCATAGAACCGGTCCCCGGGCAGGAGATGGCCCGCAACGCTGATCCGCTTGCCCTCGTGGGCGGCCAGATCGAGTGGGGCGCCTTTCGGGCCGAGAGCCTTGATACGGTATTTGCCCTCGCTTGCATGGGTGCCGAAATCGGTCTTCTCCGTCACGAGCACTCCCCCCGTGACGCATCCCGTGATGGTCACCTTCGCCGGAGCGGAGGCATTGAGGTCGCCGGCAAGAAGGAACCACGATCCGATGACGAGCATCGCAACGAGCCATCTCATGGTGTCACCCTCCCTCTCCCCTGTCGGTCTTTCGTTTTCGAGGTATTCTACCGGAGCCCCGTCGTTACCGTCAATTTGTCAAAGGGGTTCGTGTCGTCGAAGACGACGACTGGAATCCGCGTGGTATCGCCGGGATTCCCGCGCCAGGTCTTCGTGGCCATCACTTTCCCGTCGCGACCCGCCTTGAACGTCACCGAGCCGTCGGATTTCATGGCCACGGTCACTTTTCGCTTCTCCCCGGGTGCAAGCCTGTTTCCGGGACCGAAATTTTCCCCTTCCGTGAAGACATGGGTATTGACCTTCGACCGGTTCGTGATCTCTGCCATGACGGATCGCGAAGTCGTCTGGCCGGTGGTCTGGACGGACCCCGATGTGGCTGCCGAACCGCCTCGCCGGACCGTGTAGGTATCGCTCGAGTCTTCGCCGCGGACCACAGCCGTGAAGAGGTTTCCCGATGCGGCCATTGTGAACGCGAAGGACCCCGTGGGCTGTTTGTCACTGCCCTCGCGGAAGGTTCCCGTCACGCGGCTTCCGGACACAGTACCTTCGAGGGTGCCCCGGAAGGACTCCTTCTGCCTGGCGCCGGAGGCCGCCGTGTAGGGCACATCGGCCTTGAAGGTCCCTGTGAGGCGGCTGCCGCTCTGGGAGAGGCTGAAGGTCACCACCTCGGCGTCGGGGCCGGGATCGCTCTTCCAGGCGCCGGCCCATAGGCTTGAGCCCGTCTCGACCGCAGAGCTCCCTGGTTTTTGCGTCGAAGAGGTCGCCGGCACCGTCGTCGGGCCGGCCTTGGCAGTCCTCTCTATCGTCCAGGAAAATCCCTTCCCGCTCGCGGTGCAGTCGAAAGAGCCTTCGGCGTATCCTTCTCGCACGAGCCGGCCGGTATAGACCTGCTTATGCTGGGGCCCGACGTGCTTCAGCATCCGGGTAAAGGTGATCCGGCCGCTCGATGCATCGAAGCGCAGGTCGGTGATCGTCTCGACTCCGTTTCCGATGTCGAGCGTGGCGCTCCCGTCGGACCGGATCGTGAAGGGGCCGCGGTAATTGTTGAAATTGGCCGTCCAGGATCCGGCGAGCGGTGCGGCCGACCCGGACGGAGTCCCCGAGGCCGGAGGTGAGGCCGGAGCGGAGGCGATCTTCGCCTCGAGCTGGCGGATGTGGTCCTCGAGCTGCTTGTCGGGCCAGGCGACGAGGCTTTCTTTGTATTTCCCGATGGCCGCCTGGATCTGGTTACGCTGCTGCAGGGCATAGCCCTCGTCGCGCAGCTGCTTTGCCCGTGCCTTGCGCGCGGCCATGTCGGCATCCTGATTGATCTTGCCTTCCAGTGTCGCGATGTGGGAGGAGAGTCCCGGGTCGGTCCAATGGGTCAAACTCTCCTTGTACTTGGCAATCGCCTCTGCGATGCGGTTCTGTCCCTGGAGCTTCGCCCCTTGTTCCCTCAGCGATACGGCCTTCGCCCTTCTTGCCTCCAGGTCCGCCACGTACTTGGTACGTGAGGCATCGGTCCAGTAACCCAGGCTCTCCTTGAACTTCGTGAGGGCATCGCTCGGTCGCCCCTGGTTGAACAGCACCGTCCCCTCCTGCCAGAGGCGGTCGGCTGACTGTTTTTTCTCATCACGTTTGGCGAGCTGAGTTTTCAGGAGCGTCACGTGATCAGCGAGTGCCCGATCAGGCACGAGATTCAGACTGGCCTCATAGCTCGCCACCGCCTGGGCTATCTTGCCCTGCTGCTGCTCTGACTCGCCCCGAGCGCGCAAGTTCTTCGCTGTCTGCACACGACTCCTCAAGTTCTGGAGCTGCCCACCGAACTGGATCCACTCGCCCTCGTGGATCGCATAGGTGCGGAAGGTGGCGGCTTTTTCGAGTGCTACAAGGGCCTCGACAGGCTGCTGCTGTTCGAGTGCAGTCCCATCGGCGCGGTATTTCTTAAAGGCATTTGTTTTGCTTTCGATGTCCAGGTTGTGAATAATTTTTGCGATGGTCTCGGCGTTCGAGGGCCGGTAGAGGTTCAGGCTTTGCTGGTACATTTCGATGGCCTTGGCAAATTTCTGCTGGCTCGCATCGAAATGCTGCTCTGCGCGCGCATCCTTTGCCAGGACTTCTGCATCGACGAGAAGCTTTTTCGAGAGGCGCACGTTCTCAAGGAACTTCTTGCGTCCTTCGAGTGTTGTCTGCAGCTCCTTGATGCGCTGCTCCACGTTCTTGTCAGGGATGTAGGCGAGACTGGCCTGGTAGTTCTCGATGGCCTTGGTGATATGCTCCTGCATGGAGAGCTCGACGCTCTCGCCCCAGCGCCCGGAGTCTGCTCTCACGTATGAGTCCTGGGAGAGGAAGCTACTCTCGGCAGCCCTGGCCGCATCGAGGTACTTTCTGCCC
>DIFQ01000025.1 GCA_002419215.1 Syntrophaceae bacterium UBA5744 | reverse complement strand
GGCGGAGGCGGCCCGCTTCGTCCTTGCACGCCTGAGGGACAAGCGGGGCAGGCTCCTGCACCGGTATCGGGAGGGCGAAGCTGCCGTGCCCGGGATGCTCGACGACTACGCCTTCCTCATCTGGGGGCTCCTGGAACTCTACGAGGCGACCTTCGATGCCGAAGCCCTAAAGACCGCACTCGAACTGGCCGATAATACGATAGATCACTTCCACGATGAAAAAGACGGGGGCTTCTTCTTCACCGCCGACGACGGCGAGGAGATCCTCTTCAGGCAGAAGGACAGCTACGACGGGGCGATTCCCTCGGGCAACTCGGTGATCATGCTCGATCTTCTTCGCCTTTCGCGCATCACGGGCAGGTCAGAACTGGAACAGAAGGCCATCGGTGTTTCCCGGGCCTTCGCCCGCAATATCGGGCAGATCCCCTCGGCTTATTCCCAGCTCATGGTGGCCCTCGAGTTTCTTGCGGGCCCCCAGTTCGAGATCGTCATTGCCGGCAAGCCGGGGGCAAAGGACACGCAAGAGATGCTGGATGCGGTGAGGCGGGCTTTCCTGCCGAACCGGGTCCTGCTGTTGAGGCCGCAGGGGGCCGGGTCGGGCGCAATTGCGGCCATCGCACCTTACACGAAAGACATGAAGGCCGAAGGGGGCAGGGCAACGGCCTATGTCTGCCGGAATTTCGCCTGCGCAAAACCGGTCCGGACCGTAAGTGAAATGTTGGGGTTCCTCGAGGCCCGTGATATAATAACCAAGACTATTTGAAAGGAGTGCACCACCATGAAAAAGACGGTCCCGGCGCGTTTACTGGTTGTTTTGGTTTCCGCCCTCTTCGCCCTCAGCCTGCCTCTCCCGGCACTGGCGCACAGCCCGCAGAGTATAGAGGTGTCCTACGACTACAAAGCCCAGACTCTCAATGTGAAGATCACCCACACCTCCAACAACCCTGACAGGCACTTCATCAAGGAGGTGGAGGTGAAGAAAAACGGCCAGGTCGTCCAACGGGGTGTCTATGCCAAGCAGGCCGGCGACACCTTTGCCTACACCTACAAGGTGGCTGCGACGGGCGCCGACAATTTCGAGATTACGGCCTTCTGCAGTATCCACGGCTCCAAGACGGTGAAGTTCTCACCCGGCGTCTAGCGCGCAGCCGGAGAATCCGGGCCGCTCCGACCGGCGAGAACCGGGGATGCGGAGCGGATCGAGGAGGGGAATCGTGCTCCTTTACCTCCATGCCGGTTTCATGATCGCAGGTCTTTTGCTCATGACGGCGGGCGTCACGGTTGCCCGCCTCATGAGGGGAAAACCCTGGTGGTTCCGCTTCCACAGGGCGCTGGGGGCCTGCGGTTCCCTTTCGGTTGCCGGCGGTTTCTCGGCGGCCCTGGCCATGGTGTCCGACTTCGGCGGCCCTCACTTCCAGGTGCTTCACGCCTGGGTGGGGACGCTCATGGTGCTCTCCTCGATGACGACGCCCGTCCTGGGCCAGCTTCAATTCGTCCTGAAGGAACGGCGAGCGGAGATTCGAAAGCTCCACCGCCGGGCAGGCGCCATAACGTTGATCCTCATCTCCCTCAACATCATTTCCGGCTTGGTGCTTGCGGGGATCATCCCCATATGAGATCATTCCAACAAGGCGAGCAAAGGAACACGGATATTCAGAATCCGGTTTTTCTCTCCTCTATTCCCGATACCCTATACCCGATCCCCGATACCCTGGTTGCCCATGAAACCCATCTATCTCGACTACAACGCCACGACGCCGATCGACCCCGAGGTGGCCGCGGCCATGCTGCCTTACATCCGGGAGCATTTCGGCAACCCTTCGAGCAGCCACGCATACGGTGCTGCGGCCCGCAAGGGCGTCGAGAAGGCCCGCGGGCAGGTGGCGGCTCTGCTCAACGCCAGACCCTCCGAGGTCCTCTTCACGAGCGGCGGGACGGAATCGAACAACCACGCCATCAAAGGTGCTGCACGGGCGCATCGCAGCAAGGGAAATCACATCATCACCTCGGCCTTCGAACATCCCGCCGTGACGGAGGTCTGCGAGTACCTGGCCGCTGACGGATTCGACGTCACCTGCGTGCCCGTCGACGCTCACGGGATCCTCGACGTGGAGGCTCTCGAAAAAGCCGTTACGGAAAGAACCATCCTGGTGAGCGTCATGCATGCCAACAACGAGGTGGGGACGATCCAGCCGATCGGCGAGATCGTCCGCATCGCCCGCCGGCGCGGCATCCTGGTGCATACCGACGCGGCCCAGTCTGCAGGGAAGATCCCCGTCGATGTGTCCGAACTGGGCATCGATCTGCTGACCATTGCGGGGCACAAGCTCTACGCCCCGAAGGGCGTAGGGGTCCTCTATGTGCGCGACGGCGTTCAGCTGGAGAAATTCATGCACGGAGCCGGGCACGAGACGGGAAGAAGGGCAGGTACGGAGAATGTCATCGGGGCTGCCGGCCTGGGGGCGGCCTGCGAGGCTGCCGGGCGCGGCCTGGCGGCGAACATGGATCGCATGAAGCGGACCAGGGACCGAATCGAGGAGGGGTTGCTCAGGGCCGTTGAAGCTGTGAGGGTGAACGGGCACCCGGAAAGCCGGCTCCCGAACACTTTGAGCGTGAGCTTCCGGGGGGTCGATGCGGGAGCCCTGCTCCAGGCCATGGAGGGGCTTGCCGCCTCCGCGGGGGCAGCCTGCCATGGCAATGCAGTGGAGTTGTCCCGAACGCTCCGCGCCATGGCGGTCCCCATCGAGTGGGCCCGAGGGACGATCCGGCTGTCGACGGGGAAGTACACGACACAAGGAGAAGCGGACCGCGCCTCAGAAATAATTGCTACAGCAGTTAAACGCCTAAGAAGGTAGCAGTACATTAATCTTCCTCTCCCTTGAGGGGAGAGCCCTTCGACATGCTCAGGGCCGTGAGCTGGTCGAACGGGATAGAGGTGAGGGTGAAAATCCCTGTCCATATCATTCCAGGAAGCAAGATCCGATCAAGAACAAGAAAGGAGAAAATCATGAAGATGCTCGTCGTTTTCTACTCCATGTACGGCCACATCTACAAGATGGCGCAGGCCATTGCCGAAGGGGCCAAGGAGGTTCCCGGCACGGAAGTCGCGCTGCGCCGGGTCCCCGAAACGCTGTCCGACGAGATCCTCGGCAAGATGGGCGCCCTGGAGGCCCAGAAGGCCATGGCAGGGATTCCGATCTGCAAGGTCGATGAGCTGGCCGGCGCCGACGCGATCATCTTCGGGACACCGACGCGATTCGGAAACATGTGCGGACAGATGCGCCAGTTCCTCGATGCGACGGGACAGCTCTGGGCAAAAAATGCGCTAGTCGGCAAGGCAGGGAGCGTCTTCACCAGTTCGGCCACCCAGCACGGCGGCCAGGAGTCGACCATCCTGACGTTTCACATAACCTTGCTCCACCAGGGGATGGTTGTCGTGGGCCTTCCCTACGCGTTCACGGGACAAAATCGCATCGACGAGATCACCGGCGGCTCCCCCTACGGCGCCTCGACCATCGCCGGCGGGAAGGGCGAGCGCATGCCCAGCGAAAACGAGCTGGCCGCCGCCCGCTGGCAGGGAAGGCACGTCGCGCAGATCGCCGCCAAGCTGGTGAAATAGAGATTCGAGGTCCGAGCATCAAGGACAAAAAGCCGACAGTCAATAGGTCTTGACTGTTGGCTGTATGCTGAAGACTGCAGGCTTTGTGCTGCGGCAGGCGCCCTGACGAAATAAACGAAACAAACGAAATAAACGAAAAGGACGAATCGGCCATGGCCGATTTCTGGCTCTGTTTCTTTCCCATGTTCGTTGCCGTCGATGCCGTGGGCATCCTCCCGCTGTTCATGCACCTGACGGAGGGCGTCGCGCGGCAGGCGGTACGGAAAGTCATCGTCGAGTCGATGATCACGGCCCTGGTCGTGGCCCTCGTTTTTCTCGCCCTGGGCCGCTGGATTTTCGAGTACCTGGGCATCACCGTGGCGGATTTCCTCATCGCAGGGGGAATCCTGCTTTTCACGATTTCGGTCATCGACGTCATCACCGTGGAGAAGAGGATCGCCCAGGTTGAAGCCGACAGCCTGGGCGCCGTCCCCATCGGGGTTCCCCTCATCGTGGGGCCGGCAGTGCTGACGACGATATTCATCCTGGTGGGCGAGTACGGCATCATGCCCACCGTTGCCGCCACGGTGGTGAACATCATCATAGCCGGCGCCGTATTCTGGCTGGCCGAACCGATCAACCGGATCCTCGGCCGTTCAGGATCGAGGGCCCTGTCCAAGCTGGCCGGGATCCTCCTTGCAGCCATCGCCGTCATGATGGTCCGCAAGGGGATCTTCATGCTCTGGCCGGTCAGCGTCATCAACCCCTGAGACAGCCAAAAGGAAAGCGACGGGACGTCGGGCCGTTTAACACACCGAAGGGGGCCGTCCGCCCGGCCCTCAAGGGTCTTCGATCCGGCCGGGTGAACGCAAGGTGGGGTGTCGCCGCCCTAAACGCGGCGGTGGCAGGCAGACAAATCAAACGAAAAGGTGACGGGGTACAGGCAACAGGGGTGAGAAGAGACAACGCGTTTCCTGTTGCCTGAGACCTGTTTCCTGCGGCCGCAGGCCGCTCAGGCCATTTTCTTGATCTTGTTGCTCTCGTCGGGGTTGAGTCCCTTGGCGATCAGCTTCTTCCTCTTCTCCTGGCGCTTCCATTTGCGCCGCAGCTCCTTTTTCCTCTCGTGCTTCTTGTGACTTCCCATGAACAACCTCCACCGATCATGCATTTTATCCAAGGCCGCACTTATACTCTAAAAAGGCTCCGTTGACAATCCTGAAATACACAGGAGGAAGGGATCGGGCAAGGGGGCTTCCATGGCGACCATTTCAGTTGACTTAACCTCATTTTTTGTGTATACGCCGCTGGGCCCGGCGGCGTCCTTTCGGCTTCGGACACGGCCGGTATTCCCAATATCGAGAGAGGGAGGTCGTGAATGAAGAGCAAGGTGAGTTCAAAGATCAAGAAGGTATCCAATCTGAAGTATGACCGGAAGATGGCTGAGGAGCCCTTCGAGTGGTGGGGCCCGTCGCCGGACGAGGCGAGACGGACCATGTCCAATAAGGCCAAGGGCATGCGTGACAAATGCATGCCGCTGAAAGAAGCCGTGGGGAGGCACGTCCGCGACGGCATCAACATCGGCATCGGCGGTTTCGTCAACACGAGAGTCCCCGTGGCGATCGTGCACGAGATCATTCGGCACGGCGCCCGGAACCTGACCCTGTCGTTTCAGTCGAATTCCATCTGTGCCGAGCTGCTGGCGGGGGCCATGATCCTCGACCCCGAGCGGGTCTCCATCCGGCGCGTGGAGCTTGCCTGGTGGGGATACGAGGTCATCGGCATCGCCCCCCTGCTGAGGTATCTCACGTCGAACGGCATGATCCGTCTCGACGATTACACGAACTACGGCATGTCGGCGCGGTTCAAGGCTGCGGCCATGGGAATTCCCTTTGTCCCGACGCGCGACCACGGCGGATCCGACATGGAACTCGTCAACCGCGGCCGGATGGTGGAGTGCCCCTTCACGGACAAGAACGTCTATCTCGTTCCCGCCTGCCATCCCGATCTGGGGATCGTCCATGTGACGGCGGCGGATATCTACGGCAACAGCCGGATCTTCGGCGCGCACTGCACGTGCCCGGAGATCTCCATGGCGGCCGCACACACGATCGTGACGACCGAAAGGATCATCCCCAACGAGAATATCCGGACCTACCCCAACCTGACGGAGATCCCCTACGCCTCCGTCGACGCCCTCGTCGAGCAGCCCTACGGTGCTTACCCGGGCGCCTCCTACGGGTTCTACTGGTTCGACATGGACCACATCAAGATGTTCCGGGGGATCTGCGACGAGTTCCGCAAGACGGGGAACAAGGACGGATTAAAGAAGTATTATGACGAGTACATCTTCGGCTGCGAGACCTTCGACGATTTCCTCAGCAAGGTCGGCTACAAGAAGCTCAGACAGTTGAGGGACATGGACGGCGGCCAGCCCATCATTCTTTCATGAACCAGCCCGCAAAGACTGAAGTCAAGGAGGATCACTGTATGCCTGAATATACACCGTTTGAAATGATTGCCTACACGGGGTCGAGAGTCCTGGAAGACGAAAAGATCGTTTTCGTGGGAACGGGCCTTCCCATCATCGCGTCCATGCACGCACAGCTGACCCACGCCCCCGGCCTGTCGATGATCTTCGAATCGGGCCCGCTGAGCCCCATCCTGGAAATGGGGATGCCCCTGTCGGTCGGCGACACCCGTGCCTGCCGCAAGGCCTGTTTCCTGAAGGGCCTGAGCGCCGTTTTCGAGCTGACCCAGAGAGGGTACTCGGACTATGCCTTTATCGGCGGCGCCCAGATCGACATGTACGGAAACGTCTGCTCCACCTTCGAGGGGGGAACCTACAACGCGCCCCAGACGCGCTTCCCCGGCAGCGGCGGGGCCGGCGCCATGGCGGCCAACTGCGAGAAATCCATCATCATCATGGCCCTCGAGAAGAGGCGCTTCACCGAGAAGGTGGAATTTCTCACGAGCATCGGCTTCGGCGACGGGTCTGCCGACTACCGCGAGAAGGCCGGCGTCACGGGCGCAGGGCCTTATCGCGTGATCACGAACCAGGCCCTCTTCGGGTTCGACAAGAAGACGAGGCGCATGGAGCTGCTGGAAGTCCTGCCCGGCAAAAAGGCCAAAAATATCCAGGACATGGTCAGTTTTGATCTCCTGATCTCCCCGGATCTGAAGGAAATGGCGGAGCCGACGGCGGAGGATCTCCGCCTGCTTCGCGAGGTCTGCGACCCCGAGGGGTATTTCCTGAACCGAAAGGTCAAATAGCTGTTCTCTGACTGCAGAGAGCCCCGCCTCCCCCTGTTGAGGCGGGGCTTTTTTTCTGAACGGCGCGCATCGGTTCATTGTCAACCGTTCGCTCGCTTCGGGTTGACAATCGTCGGGATACGTGGTATTAAACTCGCCCCCGCGAAGGGCGTTCGTTCATTATGGCAGCCAATACGCGACATCACCTGCTCGTGAGCCTCAAGGAGGCTCATGGCAACTGGGTATCCGGCGAGGAATTGAGCCGGAAGCTCGGCGTCACCCGCACGGCGATCTGGAAGCATGCCTGCAGCCTGAGAAGCGAAGGCTACGCCATCGACTCCTCGACGCGGAAGGGCTATCTGCTCAGGGAGAGTCTCGACAGGCTCCTTCCCGCCGAGATCGAGGCCTCCCTGAGGTCGGTGCGCCTGGGCCGCCGGATCGTGTTCGAAAAGGTCGTGGATTCGACGAACCGTTTGGCGAGAGACCTCGCCATCGCCGGGGCCGCCGAGGGAACCCTCGTCGTCGCAGAGTCCCAGACGGGAGGGCGGGGGCGCAAGGGGCGAATCTGGTTTTCTCCTCCCGGGGAGGGAATCTATGTTTCCCTGGTCCTGAGGCCCCGCTTTGAACCGGCAGAGGCACCGAAGATGACCCTGCTTGCAGGGGTGGCCCTGGCGGAGACGCTCGTTCCGGTCGTTCCGGCCCGCGTCACCATCAAGTGGCCCAACGACGTCCTGGCGGCGGGAAAGAAGGTCGCCGGCATCCTGATCGAGATCGCTACGGAGATCGACGCCATCGATTACATGATCGTCGGGGTCGGGTTGAATGTCAACACGCCGCCCGGGGGCTTTCCTGCCGACCTCCGAAAACGGGCAACCTCGCTTGCGGCCGAGACCGGGAGCCCCGTTGCCCGTGCCGAGATTCTCGGGGCCTTTCTCGAGCGTTTCGAGCATTATTACGACCTCACGGGCAGGGAGGGGTTTGTGCCCGTGATCAGGCGCTGGAGGGAACTTTCCGACATGACGGGCAGGCCGGTCCGGGTGCACTCGTTCAGCGGGTCCGTGGAAGGCACCATCGCGGGGATCGACGACGACGGTGTGCTTGTGCTGACCGGGGCGGATGGCACCGTCGAGCGCGTGATTTCGGGGGATGTGGAATACATCTAGGCATCAGGAGTCGGGCTAAAGGAGAAAAGGATTCGTACCTCAAGTCCGGAAGCCCGATGCCTGAAGCCCGTGAGCAGTACCGGCACTGATTTTCGAACTGCCGAAGCAGAAGGAAGCAATGAAAAGAGAACCTATGTCGACCCGGGGAATGATCTACGCGTCCATGTTCGGGGCGCTCACGGCCATCGGGGCCCTGATCTCCATCCCCCTGCAGCCGGTGCCGGTGACGCTCCAGACGCTGTTTCTCTACCTCGCGGGCTCGCTTCTCGGGGGGAGCCTGGGGGCGCTCAGCCAGGTCCTCTACGTGATCCTCGGGGTGATCGGCCTGCCGGTCTTTTCGGGCGGCAAGGCCGGCCTCGGCGTCTTCCTGGGGCCCACGGGCGGCTACCTGATCGGCTTCATCGCCGGCGCCTTCGTGACGGGAAAGATCATCGAGGTCCGGGAAAAGCCGGGCCTGGTCTGGATCGTGCTGGCCATGCTTGCCGGCACGGCCGCCGTCTACACGCTGGGCGTCCTCCAACTCGTCCTGATCGGCAAATTGTCCGTCGGCAAGGCTGCCACCGTGGGTGTGCTGCCGTTCCTTCCCGGCGATGCCCTCAAAATAGCCGCCGCCTCGGTGATCACCATGAAAGTGAAGGACAAGATAAAATTATGATCACGGCGCAGCATCTCGTTTACCGTTACGATCCGAAGGATGCGCCCGTCCTGGATCGGGTGAGCCTGGAGATCCTTGAGGGGCAGTACGTGGCTGTCATCGGCCCCAACGGGTGCGGGAAAACCACCCTGGTCAAGCACTTCAACGCCCTGCTCGTCCCGCAGGACGGGGAGGTTCTCGTCGACGGCCTCAGCACCCGGGATGCCAAGGCCCACCGCGAGATCCGCCGGAGGGTCGGCATGGTCTTCCAGAACCCGGACAACCAGATCGTGGGGATGAGCGTCGAGGAGGATGTCGCCTTCGGGCCGGGCAACCTCGGCCTTGCGCCCGCGGAGATCCGCGGGCGGGTCGGAGTGGCTCTCGAGACGGTGGGGATGCTGCGGCTTGCAAGGCGCGCCCCCCACTCCCTGTCCGGCGGTGAGAAGCGGCTCGTGGCCATTGCCGGCGTGCTGGCCATGCGGCCGGCCTACGTGGTTCTCGACGAGCCCACTTCCTACCTCGACCCGGCGGGCCGCGAGCGGGTCCTCAATGTCCTCTGGGACCTCAGGCAGGAGGGCATCTCCGTCATCCACGTGACCCACAGCATGGAAGAAATCGTCGATGCCGACCGGGTCGTCGTCATGAGCGAGGGGAAAATCCTTCGCGACGGCGCCCCGAGAGACGTCTTCCGGGAAGCCGACGCCCTGCGGGCCGTCGGGCTCAGCACTCCCCAGGTCACGGAACTCATGGGACGCCTCCGGGCTCTGGGCTGCGAAGTCCGGCCGGACGTTCTCTCCGTGGAGGAGGCCTTTCGAGAAATCTCCGCCCTCGTCGGGACGGGCACGGGAGGCGGCCGGTGAAGACGCTGCCCCTCGGCCAGTTTATCCCCGGAGACTCCCCGGTTCACCGCCTCGACCCGCGGGTGAAAATCCTCACGGTGCTGCTGCTGAGCATCGTCATCCTGAACTCGGGCGCCGTCGAAGGCCTCGTCGTCACGGCCTTTCTCCTGGCGGCCGTGGTCCTCTCGGGCCTGTCGGCCGGACGGATCGCGGCGGCGCTCAAGCCGCTGGCGTGGTTTTTTGTTCTGCTGTTCTGTCTCCATCTCTTTTTCACCGACGGGAGGCCGGTTTTTGCCATCCTGCCTGCGGTGACCCACGAGGGTCTCGAGCGCGGAACCGCCGTGACCTGGCAGTTCGTCGCCCTCGTCGTGAGCGCCGCCGTCCTCACGATGACGACGGCCCCCTCGGAGCTCGTGGGGGGCTTCGAGAAGCTCCTGAGGCCCTTTAACCGCCTCGGCGTCCCCTCCCACGATATCGCCATCATGGTCTCCGTGGCGCTGCGGTTCGTCCCCACCCTGCTCGAGGAGGTGGAGCGGATGAGGGAGGCCCAGGTGGCCCGGGGCGCCGACTTCGGCCGCGGCGGCCTCATCCGTCGGCTCAGGAAGATGGCCACCCTCGTCATTCCCCTCGTCCTCTGCACCTTCCGCCGGGCCGACGAACTGGCCCTGGCCATGGAAGGGCGGGGCTATCACCGGGGCCCCAGGACTTACCTGCGGGAACTGAAGTTTACCCGGGTCGATTATGCCGCCCTTCTGGCCGTCACGGCCTTCCTGATCGGGCTCGAAGCGCTTCGTTTTCTGCCTCTCTGAACGCGTCCCTTACGCCGCCCCCTGCCGGCCGGGGGGGCCCCCCTTTCGTCCCCATTGCGCCTGTTGTCGTATCTTTGGTTGCAGTTCCCGAAAAAGAGAGTTATATAAAACCGTTAAAATATCCATTGGGCGGATTTCATGAAGGGCAAATGGCTGTGGGTGGACACCCGGCAGAAACTGCCGAAAGTCCGGGAGGAGATCGAGAAGTCACCCGTTATCGCCATCGACACGGAGTACGACTCGTTCAGGTATTTCCGGGAGAAGCTCTGTCTGCTGCAGATCGGCACGGAACAGCGCATCTACCTGATCGATCCCCTCGAGACGAGCATCGACCTGTCGTTTCTCGGCAGGGCCTTTGCGGACCCGCACCCGGTCAAGGTCATCCACGCCGGCGACAACGACATCCGGATCCTGAACCGCGATTACGGCTTCGAGTTCAACAATGTCTTCGACACCCACAGGGCCGCGTCCCTTCTCGGTTCCAACCACCTTTCCCTTTCCTCCGTCATCGAGCAGTACCTGGGGCTGCGGCTGGAAAAACCCAAGAAGATGCAGCGCTCCCGCTGGGAGAAGAGACCCCTGACGGAGGATCAGCTCAACTACGCCGCCGAGGACACGCAGCACCTGATCCCGCTTTACCGCAGGCTCAACGCGGAGATCGAGGCGAAGGGGCTTCAGTGGCAAGCGGCCCGGGCATTCGAGGGGATTGCCGCCGTGCGGTGGGCGGAAAAGAAGTTCAACCTGCGCGGCTACCGGGGGATCCAGGGCTACGAGACGCTCTCGGTCGAGAAGAAGAGAAGGCTGCGCGACCTCTACCGCTGGCGGTTCCGCAAGGCCCAGGAAACGAACATGGCCCGCTTCATGATCCTCTCGGACCAGGACCTCTTCGACATCGCCAGGACCGATTCGGTCTCTCTGGACGGGCTGATCCGCAATGGCGGCCTCTCCCCCAAGAAGGCGAAAACCTACGGCAGTGAGATCATGAAGATTCTCAGCGGAAGCGACGCAGAGGAAAAATCCCGCTGACCCCGCCCGGCATAATTCCCCCGATCCCATCATTCGAACAGCAAATACCCTCATGCACGGAAACATCATCGAGGGGATTTGCCGCTTCCATCAGTCGTCGAATCAGAGTCCGCCACTGAGTCAGCAGCACAATCGCTCATCATCAGCAGAAAGGTCGCGGCTCATCGGCTGCGCAACAGGGATCCCACCACTAACTCCAGATGGTGAAGAGTGCTGCATTCACGTGCAAGCGTGCAATAAGGGATGTATTTCTTCATTTCCGAATCCCCTGATCCCCAGCGGAGGGGCGCCTCGGGGTTCAGCCATATCAGGCGCTTGCATCTCTCGGAGATGAATCGAAGGTGTTCCGTGTGAGGCTCTCCGAAGTTCGAACGGGCATCTCCAAGGATGATGACGGTCGTCCTTTTTGAAAGGCAGTCAGAATGTTGCTCTCTGAAATCCGTGAAGGAGCGGCCATAATCCGTTTTTCTCAGGACAATCGACAGACCATCCCCGGATAGAATTTTAGAAATGGCCTCATGAACGGGGTATTTTTCAAAAAATGAACTCACTTCCACGAGGTTTGTGCAAAATGCAAAGGATCGAATCTTTGAAATCACTTCATTGAGGCTGTAGAGGATCAGCAGCAGGAACCGGACCACGTTCGAAACGGAACGACTGACATCACACAGGACAACGACTTCGGGACGGTCGATTTTCTTGGATTTCCACTTCGGATCGAAAGGGACTCCACCGTATACGATGTTTTTTCTCAACGTTTTTTTGAGGTCCAGCTGTCCCCTTCTGGCTGCCTTGGGCCTTCTCGAATAGCGATCCTTCAACCGCTTGACCATCTTCTGGACAATGACCTGGATCCGAATCAGATCGCGCTCTTCAATCGTCGATAGATTTGTGAAGTTTAACTGCCTCTCGAGCATCTCCTCGGATCGCTTCGAGGCGTAGAGATCGAGTTGACGGTCTATGAGATCTCTCGCCAGACGCATGAGATCGTCGCGCATGGATTCAAGCGATTTCGCGAGAGCAGCCGATTCAGTGCTGCCATGGGCTGCTTGAGCCTGAATATCCTTGTTTAACCCATTCAGACCCAGAATCTGCAGGAGCTTCTGCATGTAAATGCCTCGCTGCTGCGGATACTGGATGTCCTTGATGCCGGCTCCGAGTGAAGCTTCCCTGAACGCAAGCGCCAATCCACCCCCGCTGCCGGAAAGAAGCATCTGTGTGAGGGGGGCGCTTAAATGTTCTGCGGGTGTTACGATCTGATTTTCAGAAAGAGCATTCCGGCTGCCCAAGCCTTCGACGTTGAAGAAATTGTCGAAGCAGCTCTCGAAAATCAGTTTTTCCGGCTGTGATTTCGCGAGAGAGACGGCCAGAAAATCCTTCACCAACTGCCTGTCTTCGTAGCCGGACAGTGCCACCGCTCTGACGGCATCCATCGTTTCCGATACGGAAACCCTCACACCCGATCGCCGGAGAACCGCAATGAAATTTTCCAGGGTCCGATCCAATCAACGCGCCTCCCTGACAGCCTGCTCCGTCAGTTCGTCAATCCTGCCCTCCGCAACCTGCATATCCTCCTGTCTTTTCAGGAATGTATTGAGAGTGTCCCGGACCATTTCGCGGTCCAGGTTCTCGGCATGGAGCAGCACCAATGTCCTGGCCCAATCGATGGTTTCGCTGACCGACGGAAGCTTTTTGATATCGAGTTGCCGGACTTTGTTGATGAAGGCAACCAGCTGCCTGTTCAATTTCTCCGTGATATCAGGAACCCTGGACCTGACGATTTCTCTCTCCAGCTTCTCATCGGGAAACGAAATATAGAGATGCAGACAACGCCGTTGAAGGGCCTCACTGAGTTCCCGGGTGCTGTTGCTGGTTAAAAAAACAAACGGCAGGGAAGTGGCTTCTATCGTCCCGATTTCCGGAATGGAAACCTGAAAGTCGGAGAGTATCTCGAGGAGGAAGGCCTCGAACTCGTCATCGGATTTATCGATTTCGTCAACCAGGAGCACTGCGCCCTCCTTCTGCTGCAGCGCTTTCAGAAGGGGTCTCGGCTCGAGGAACCGGGGGGAGAAAAAGATGTCATCGTACTGGTGGAGTTTTTCAATAGACTCGGACAGATCCATCTCTCCCTGCACGATCCGGTCGAGCTTGTCTTTCAACAACTGCGTGTAGAGCAGTTGTTTCCCGTACTTCCATTCGTAAAGGGCCTTGGACTCATCCAGCCCTTCATAGCACTGAAGCCGTATGAGGGGCACGCGCATGAAAGAAGCCGTCGCCCTGGCAAGCTCGGTCTTGCCCACGCCCGCCGGCCCCTCCACAAGGATCGGCTTTGCAAGCTGAGATGCCAGGTACACCGTATTCGCGATACGATCCGTGGCGATGTAGCCCACGGTTTTCAGTCCCTCACGGACTCCCTCGCGGGAGTCAAATCCGGTCCATTTTCCCAGGCTCAATGTGATCTCCTTTCTGCCGGGTGCTTCTGAAGTAAAAAGTCTGTCCGCGAGCCCTTGCAACGTTATCCCGGAACAAATGTCATCAGTGCCATGGCGCAGAGATGCTGGGATCGATCCTTGCGGACATAAATCTCCGACGTGCAGACGGTCATCGTTTTCCCGGACTTGACGACCTTTGCATGGGCAACGAGAACATCGCCCTCTGCGGAATCCAGCAGGTTCAACTTGTATTCGGTCGTTGCGAGGGACGAATCGGCGGGCAGGAGAGACAGGGCGGCGCATTCGCCGGCGCAGACCGCCAGAGCACCGATGACCCCCGGATGGAAGCCTGTCGGATCGTGTGCCATGTTCTCCCGATCGCTCAGCTGCAACTTGCAAAATCCGGGTAATACCCGCAACAGTTCTGCTCCGATGAAGTGGATGAACTTCTGCCGTCGAAAACGTTCAAATACTGTTTTTTCATAGTCGGGTTCGATTGCATCGCACAGGGATGATATGTTCATGTTATTCCGTGCCATAGAAGGTTCCATGAAATGTTCCCATTCGACATTAACGAGCTTTGAATCTCTCCAGAATGCTCTTCAATATTTTTTTGTAAGATTCTACTTCTTCAGGAGTAAAGCCCCTTCTCAATTCCTCATTGACGGCCATGATGATCTTTTTCGCTTTCTCCAGAGACTCGAGCCCTTTTGGAGTCATGTGAATCAGAAAGGCTCTCCGATCTCCGGGAGCGGGATGGCGCTCAACGATGCCGTTTTTCTCCAAGCGATCAACGAGGCGCGTCACTGCGGAATTATCAATATCGAAAACCGCGCCCAATTCCGACATGGTGCGCATGTCTTTCCGTTTCAGAAGGAAGAGGATACCCGCCTGGGTCATCGTCAATTCCACCCCTGCCTTGGAAAGAGCCGTGTTCGTGTATTCCTTCATGGTCTGTTGAGCTACCGAAAGAAGATAGATGAGGCGATCATCTGATTTCATGGAGTGCCTTCCAGAGGGTGGGATTGCTTGCTTGACCAGGCATATAGTTGATTAGGCAACATTTGTCAAGGGCAAACATATGGTTCCTGGGACTGAGGAGAATCGCACGGGCATGGCCTCTGGTGAGCGGGTTTACTCTGTTTCAAAAATTGCAAAGGCTTGAGCTGACAAGTCCACGCGATCACGCGGTAATTGTCTAATGCGGTTTCTGCAGGCATGACCCGGATGAACGAAAAAGAGGCAGCACCCTTTCGGCCTGCCCCTCTTCATGTCGTGCTATCCGTGGTCTCGATTCCTACAATGCCGCGTCATCGCGCTGGCAGGAGAGATCGGGTTTGTCGGACTTTTCCGGCCTCTCGTCGGGACTGATCATCAGAACGGCGTAGGCCCCGAAGTGGCCGTCGTGGCTCAGGCTCAGATCCAGCGTCGTTCGCTTGCCCTGGTAGTAGAGGCGCGGAGGTCCCGGGCGGTTGCCGGCTTCCGCTCTCCGGATCTCCATGTCCTTCTGGTTCCAGCCCAGGTGCGTGGCCACGCAGCGCTTGAGGGCCTCGCGGACGATGCGGGACTCCACTTCCGGAGAGTCCACACCCTTCAGCTCCGGCAGGACTTCCACCCGCCAGAAGATATAATCGAAATATTCCTCCCCTTCCGAGAGGGCCAGGGCGTGGATATAGGTGCAGCGCCGGTAGATTCTCAGCGGGATCGGTCCGTCGGGCGTCAGCACGGCGCCTTCGACGTGGGGGTTGCAGGTTCCGGCGTCCGTCGAGGTTCCCCTCAGGCCGTAGTCGTCGAGGTGGACCTCATAGTGGCGGGGGATGAACGGCAGGGCCGGATCGCTTTTTACGAGGACCTTGAAGGCCGCTTCCTTGCCGGCCCAGAGGGCCCATAGCAGAACATCGGGTTCCGGAAAGTTTCGGATTCGGTTTCGCTCAGCGGGGGTGAACACCCGGCTGACGTACCGGGAGTCCTGGCTCTTTCCCTTGCTGTTCGGCTCCGTCAAGTCGACGATGTCGTTCCCTATTTTCAAAATACCTCTCCTCCATCCGGGACAGCTGCCGGATGATCTGCCCGGCATAGTCCCTCTGGGCCTTGAGCCCGTTGTATTCGAGTCTCTCCGGTTCGAATACCTCGACGGCCATCGAGAATGTGTCCCCCGGTTTCGGGATGGAACTCCAGGTTGCCTGGCCGTCGCCCCTGAAATAAATGCACAGGATTTTCATCCGGTCAAGATTTTTCACGAAGCGGCCCACCCCGTAGGAGAAGTTCTCCACGTCGATGCGCCCCGTACGGGAGCGGCCGCCCTCGGGGAACACCAGGATCGTGCGCCCCGTTTCGAGCAGGTGATGGCATTTCTCCAGGGTCCGCTTCACCTCCTCGCGATCGCCGCCCCGCGTGACGGGGATGCACTTCATGAGGTAGCAGACGGCTGTGTCGAAGGGGTTTTGGTTGAAGTTGCGCCGCTCGGGAAGGTTCCAGGGGAAACGCCGATAGTGTGCAAGGTAGCGCCACCAGGGCAGCATCGCAAAGGCGATGAACGCCGAGTCGATGAGCGTCAGGTGGTTGGCGCAGATGAGCCAGCCCCCGTCGTGGCGGCGCAGGTGCTCCAGGCACTGCCGCCGGAACGCTCTCAGGTCCCGGAACCGGTAGCCCATCAGCCGGATCACGACGGCGACAAGGGGGATGTAGATGAATGCGGCCAGGCGGCTCAGTACATCCTGAACCCCCAGCCACGCTCTGTCGCTTCTATTCATGCTCATTGTCTTTTACTTCTTGACCTCAGAGCCTCGCTGTCGCCCGAAGGCGTGCGAAGTTGAGAGGGTAAGAAGCTGAGAGGGTAAGCCATGCCGCTTCGCGGCAACCGGGAATATCGCACCGGGTACCCGTACCTTCTTGATCCAACCCGATACCCTAGACCCGAAACCCGATACCCTTCTTCACGCCGCTTTCTTTAAAATGATCTCCACGGCGTCGCCGATGGTCCGGATCTTGTCCGCCTCGTCGTCGTCGATGGAGATACCGAAGACGTCCTCGCACTTGATGACCACGTCGACCAGGCGCGCGGAATTCACCTTCAGATCATTGAGGATATGGGTTTCCTTCGTCGCCGTGTCGAGCAGCTCCGGGTTTTTCGTGTACAGCTTGAGGATATTGCACATCTCCTGGAAAATCTTCTTCTCGTCCATTTCAAACTCCTTCTATCGGATTATTTCATTTCCTTTTTTTGTCCTGCCCGCGGGGGCGATGGACGGGATGCTGACGCTGATTTTAGACGTTTTTCGGTAAACGCTCTTATCGAAGCGGAGCGGCCGCAGCGCAAACTGTCTGAGCCCGAAGGGCGAGTATTTGCGACTTAAGCGGAGCAAGATCTAGAGCGGTCGAAAAACGCCTGTTCAGCGGAAGCATTCTGTTCATTGCCTTATTTATTCTTCCCATTTTTTAAAAATCATACAGCTATTCACATCGCCGAATCCGAAGCCGGCCTTGGCGATGATCTTCACGTCGGCATCCTCGATCATCGTCTGCGGGATGCGCGGGGCAAAGTCCGCAATCTCGGGGTGCACGTCCTCGCTGTTGACGGAGGGGTGGATGAACCCCTTGAAGAGCTGAAGCACGACCCCGACGGACTCCACGGCCCCGGCGCCGCCAAGGCAGTGGCCCACGAGCGACTTTGTCGAGTTGATCCAGGGGAAGGTTGCCGGCGTGCGTTCGAGAGCAGCGGCCCAGTTCTTGACTTCGTAGGGGTCGGCGAAGGTGGCCGTGAGATGGCCGTTGACGGCATCCACGTCGGCAATGGAAATCCCCGCGTCGGCCGCGGCTGCGCGGATGCAGCGCTGGACGCTCTCCGGGTTGGGCGCCGTCATGGAGCCGCCGTTTCGGTGCCCGCCGCAGTTGACGGCCCCGCCGAGAAGCTCGGCATAGATCTTCGCTCCGCGTGCTTTCGCCGTTTCCAGATCCTCCAGGATGAGAGCGCCTGCGCCGGAGCCGGGCACAAAGCCCGCGGCCGTTGCGCTCATGGGCCTCGAGGCCTTTTCGGGCTCGCCGTTGAACTTGCGGCACATGACCCGCATGGAGTCGAAACCCGCCCAGATGTAGGGAGAGGACCCCTCGGAGCCGCCGGCGATCATGCGTTTCGCAAGCCCGTAACGGATGCGAAGCATGGAATCGATGATCGCCTCGTTTCCCGTGCTGCAGGCCGACGAGTTGGACGTCACCTGGTTTCCGAGGGCGAGCATCCCGGCGATCTTGGCGCTCGTGGAGCTGTTCATGACCATCTGGACGATGGTGCTGCCCATGCGGCGTATCTGGTTGCCGTTGACCTTGGGGACGACTTCGCCGGCGATGGTCTCCATGCCGCCGATCCCCGAGCCCATGATGGCCCCCGTGTCCCAGTCCACCTCGGTGCTGTCCGGTTTCGGCACGGTGAATCCCGCATCGCGCCAGGCGTCGATCGCGGCGATGCCGGCGTAGCCGATGTTGTCGTTCACCGAGAGCAGATCCTCGGCGTCGAAGTATTGCGTGCGGAGCTCTTCGAAGTTCTGCGGGACACCGCCCACCTGGCAGGCAAACCCCAGCTCCTTGAGCCGCGGGATGAAGCGGATCCCCGAGCGCCCCGCGCGCAGGGCCTTTTCGTATTCATCGAGACCATGGCCGTTGGGCGCCATGATCCCAAGACCCGTGATCACAATCCTGTTTTTCATTTCAAGCTGACTCCCATGCCGGCCAGCACGCCCGAGGCGATAAGCTCCCCGTTCTCTCTCTCCATGCTGACCTTCGCTTTCAGGTTTCCCTTCCGGAAATAGACCTTCTCCCCCCGGATGACGACTCGCTCGCCCGGGCTCACCATGCCCGCAAACTCCACGACCTCGATGAGCGTGAAGAGCGTGGTCACGTTGCCCTTTTTCATCTCTTCCTCGCGGCCCTGCTCCATGACGAGGTAGAGCCCGTAGGCGACGACTCCCGTCTGGGCCATGGCCTCCACGAGGATGACCCCCGGCGTGATGGGCCGATAGGGGAAGTGCCCTCGGTAAAAGAATTCGTCCTCGCGGAACCGGTAGGCGCCGACGATGTGGTCCGCGTCCAGCTCCAGGATCTCGTCGATGAACCGGAAGGGTTCCCGCTGCGGCACCGCCGCCAGGACCCGGGCCATCGTTTCGCGATCAGCCGCCATAGAGCCCCCCGTTGACGTGGATGACGGTTCCCGTGATGTAGGAGCCTTTCGTGGCGAGAAAGGCCACCACCTCGGCCACCTCCGCGGGTGTTCCCATGCGGCCGAGCGGCACGCCGGCAAGGAGCCTTTCCCGGATCTCTTCGGGCAGCACCGACGTCATCTCCGTGTCGATGAACCCGGGAGCCACGGAGTTGACGAGGATGTTGCGCCCCGCAAGCTCCCTGCAGAGAGATTTCGTAAAGACGTCCATGGCCGCCTTTTCCATCGTGTAGGGAATCTGTCCCGCGTTTCCCGTGTGCCCCACAACGCTCGAGATGTTGATGATGCGCCCGCTCCCCTTCCGAAGCATGTACTGACGGAGCACCCGTTTCGTGAGATACCAGATCCCCCTCGTGAGGGCCCGCTGCTCGTCGAACTGCTCCACTTTCATGGAGTTGATGTCGGCGTTGATGGAGAGGCCCGCATTGTTGACGAGCACGTCGACCCGCCCGGCCTGCTCCTTGATTGCGTTCAGCAGCGCTTCCACCTGGTCGATCTCGGCGATGTCTGCCTGCAGCAGGAAGGCGTCGCCCAATTCGGCCTGGAGGGCCTTCGCGCTCCCGGCGCTTTTGCGATAGTGAAGCCCCACGCGGAACCCTTCTTTAGTCAGGGCCCGGGCGCAGGCCGTTCCGATCCCCGTGCCGCTTCCCGTTACGATGGCAACCGGTTTGTCGCTCATGGCTTCTCCTTCATCATGATGCCGCCGACGGCGTTTGCGGATTTGTGCGGGTAGTCCGGGTAGGCGATCCCGTGGAAGACCCCCGTGCGGGCATCCTTCAGGGTCATGATCAGCTCGTCGTCGACGAAGATGTTCGCATCGGCGATGACGATGCTGGCCCCGGAGTCTTTCAGGTGCTGGAAGCGCTTGATGTTGATTTCGTAGCGCACCACCTTGTTGTAGGGCCGGATCTGGCCGCTGAAGAAGACCTCGCCGCAGCCCAGCGCCCTTCCTGTCCCCAGCGCCCCCCGCCAGAGGCAGTAGAAGCCCAGGAGCTGCCAGACGGCATCGACGCAGAGGCAGCCCGGCTGGACCGGGTCGCCGGGCAGATGGCACTGGAAGTACCAGGCATCGAGGCGGATGTCCTGCTCGGCCACGATCGCTCCCTGGCGGTTGTTCTTCGTGATGGAGAGGACCCGGTCGACCATGAGAAGCGGCGGCGCGGGCAGCTTGGCGTCCATGCCCTTGGGCGCATCCGACACGAGGTTTCCGTAGACGACGGCAAGGATCTCCTTCAGGTCGAAATGGCCTCGCTCCATGAATTCCTGGTACGTCATGAGTGCTCCTTTACCGTCATCATCATGTGGGCCCAGGACAGGCCCGCCCCGACCTGCACAAGGGCCACGTGGTCGCCGTGCTTGAGATCCGCCCAGTGAAGGCTCAGCGATCCGGGGGCGCCGGCCGTAGCCGTGTTCCCGTAACATTCGACATTGTGCCAGTGGTTCTCGGGGTCGATCCCGCAGCGCTCGCATACGGTCTTCAGCATGCCGAGGTTTGCCTGGTGGCCGACGAATTTGAGATGCCCGTTGAGCGAGGGGTTGGCGGCCTGGATGATGCGCAGGGCGTCGGTTGACTTGCGGATGGCGAAGCCCTGGACGGCGTTGCCGTCCTGGCCGAAATGGCCCGTCCTGCGGATCGAGACCTTGTCCCAGCAGGAGGGCTTGGCGTCGAAGTGCGTGGCATCGATGATTTTTCCGGACGGCACGGAAAGCGACACGACGGCGGCGGTGCTCCCGTCGCCGAAGAGGCATGCCGACCGGCGGTCCGAGAAATCGATGCAGCGCGTCAGGTTCTCGGGCTGTGTGATCAGGACATACGGGGGAAGGGCTCCCGGGTTCATGTTCGAGAGAAAATGGATCTGCAGCGCGAAGCTCGTGCAGGCCGAATTCATGTCGAAGGCGGGCACGTCGATCCCCAGCTGGGCCGCCACTGTCGAGGCCTCGGCCGGCGAGGCCACATCGGGGGCCGAGCTGCCGGAGATGACCATGCCGATGTCTTCCGCCGCGATCCCCGCCCGCTCGAGGGCCATGAGGGCCGCCGCGGCGGCCGTCTGGCCGTTCGTGTAGAGGCTGGCCTCCTGGGCGGCGCGAACGTCGCGGTTCTTCGTCTCCCGGATGTACTCCAGGGGCAGGACCGTGTGCCGCTCGCGGATCCCCACTCGCTCCTCGATCCATTCCACGCTCGAACCGATGTCGAGATCGCTCAGGAAGCGGTTGGTGATCACGTTTTCCGGGTAGAAATGCCCGATTCCGTGTAAGTACAGCATTGCCTTATCGATGACCCTTTGCCTGTTATGACCGCCTGTGACGGCCGTGAGTGAAGCTACGAAGTTAGGAAGTTAGGAAGCTCGGACAAGGCAAAGATTCGAGATGATCCGCTCTTCTTCACTTCCGCTCTTCCTCGCTTCATCGGGCGCATCCTAAGATTCCTTCCTGCGCCAGGCGCTTCGCGCCTATACGAGTTCCCTTCCGATGATCATGTGCTGGACCTCGCGCACGCCCTCGTAGATGTCGATGATGTGGGCGTCGCGAACGAGCTTCGAGATCTCGTACTCCTGCATGAAGCCGTAGCCGCCGTGCAGGTGCAGCCCCTCGTTGGCGCAGTAGAGGGCCGCCTCGGCGGCGGTGTTCTTCGCAAGCGACGAGTACATCCCGCGGTCCTCGTCGCGCTCCTGGACCTTTACGGCCGCCTTCATGAGGGCCATCTCCGCCAGTTCCACCTTCTTCCACATGGCCACGAGCGTTTCCCTCGCCACGGGCATGTCGCAGAGCCTCTGGCCGAACTGCTTGCGCTCCCGGGTGTACTGCAGGGTGAGATCGAGTGCCCGGCGGGCAAGCCCCACGCCGATGGCGGCCACCATGGGCCGGGCGTAGTCGAGGACATCGATGAGGTACTTGAAGCCCTGGCGACGATCGCCGATGATCTGGCTCTCGTCGACGATAACATCCTCGAAGGTGACCGTTGCCGTGTTGGAGAGGTGCTGCCCGAGTTTCTCCTCGGGTTTGCCGATGACGATCCGGCCGCCGCCTTTAGCCGCAAGTTCCGTCTGCGGTTTCGCCGGGACGTTCGGTTTGCCGTCCCGGAACATCTCCTCGGCCGGAACGATACAGCAGGCCAGGAACTGCGCCGCGGGTTTTCCGACCTTGCAGAAGACCGTGAACTGGCTCGCGTAGGAGGCGTTCGTGATGAAGCACTTGGCGCCGTTGAGGACGTACTTCCCGTCGGCGCGCTTCGCGATGAAGGTGCTCATGGACGAGTTGTCCGAACCGGCGCCGGGCTCCGTGAGGCAGAAGGAAGCCAGAAGGGGCGCCTTGACATAGGGGCCCAGGTATTCCTCCTGCTGGCGTGCGTTTCCGTGCTGGGCGATGACCGTGTTTGCCAGGTCGTTGCACATCGCCGAGGTGGAGATGCCCGTATCGCCGTATGAGAGCTCCTTGATGATCAGGGCCGTCGACACGGCGTCCATCTCGAACCCTTTGATCTCCTTGGGGATGCTCAGGTTGAGAATGCCCAGTTCCCAGGCCTTGCCGATGATCCCGTAGGGGAACTCGTGCGACTTGTCGATCTGCAGGATATTCGGGAGGATCTCGTTTTTCACGAAGCGCCGGACCGTGTCGACGTACATCTGCTGCTCTTCATTGAGGCGAAAATCCATGTAGTTCTCCTTGATGGTGTGCGTGTTCGGATGATCCCCGCGGGCGGCGGCCCCTTCCCGGTCAGTTGCCGGTGAAGGTCCGTTCGGCGGAGGAGAGTGTGGTCAGCGAGACACAGGTCACGCCGATCGTTTTGAAGAAGTCCCGAAGGGGACGGTTGGGACCGATTTCGTAGACCCTGTCGGCCTGCGACGCGATTGCCCTCATGTTGTCGCACCACTGGACGGTGCCCGAGAGCTGCGCCACGAGGCGCTCGATCACCTCTTCCTTGTCGGAGGAGTGAAAACTGCCCGTGTAGTTGGAGGTGACCTTTGCGGCGTTTTCCGCCTTCATCTGCCTGCGCACGCAGGCCAACTCGTCTTCGAAGGGCTCCTCGATCGAGTGCATGAAGCGGCTGTGGAAGGGGGCGCTCACGTTGAGGGCCACGATCCGCGTGGGGTTCTCGTCGGCCAGGGCCTTCACGAGGCGCTCTTCGGCCTCGGGCATGGCCTTGGAGCGGCCGCTGATGACGATCTGGTTGGGCGAGTTGATGTTCGCCACGTCGATGGGCAGATCGGCGAGCAACTCGCGGATCATCCGCGAGCTGAGATCCTTGCGAATGACGGCCGCCATGGAGCCCTCGCCCACCGGGACGGCTTCCTGCATGAGGCTGCCGCGGATGTGGACGATGCGCAGTACCGTCTCCAGCGGCAGGACACCCGCGGCCACCAGCGCCGTGTACTCGCCGAGGCTGTGACCGCCGAACACGTCGGGGGTGATGCCGTATTTGTCGATGATGGCTTTCAGCATGGCGATCTCCGTCACCACGATGCTCGGCTGGGCGTAGGCGGTCAGGTTGAGCTTCTCGTCCTCGCCGAAGCAAAGCGCCGCCACGTCCCACCCGAGAGAGTCGGAGGCCTGCTCGTAGATCCGGCGGCACTCGGGGATGCTCTCGTAGAAATCCTTGCCCATCCCGTGTCGCTGGGAACCCTGTCCCGGAAATACGATGGCGGTCTTGCCGTTAGCCATTTGTCGTCGTCTCCTTCGGTGCTTCCTCTCATCTCTCTACAGCAAATGAGCCGCTTCCTGCGGCCCGCCCCGTTATGAGCAACCGTTGTGCCAGGGGGGTGACCCGGAGGCCGTTTGCCCATAAGACACTGATATAAAAAAAGAATATTGATTCCTGATGGCGGCCCGGCGAATGGGGGAAAGGGCAAGGAGGTGTATACTTCGCTTCACACTGGGAAGGGGGGTATACAGGTCCAGAAAATAATCTTTACAGAAACGATGAGAAAGGTGTAAAGGAATGAACGTTCATTCCGATCTAGGTGCCCAAGGGGTCAAACCATGAAAAATTCGGATAAGCGCAAGGAGATCATGCAGGCGGCCCTCGAGCTGATTGCGGAACAGGGGTTTCACGGGGCCCCCATGGCCATGATCGCCGAAAGGGCGGGAGTGGGCGCCGGCACGATCTATCGCTATTTCGAGAGCAAGGACGCGCTGATTGCCGAGATCTTCAGCGAGTTGGAAAGAACAGTGGTGGAATCCCTGATGCAGGGGTACTCCGTCGACCGCCCCCTCCGGGACCGCTTCATTCATCTCTCCACCTGGATCATCCGGTATTTCGTGGACCATGCGATCCATTTCCGGTTCATCGAGCAGTACATGAATTCCCCATACGGGGTGTGCCTGAGACGGGAGAGGCTCCTGGGAGAAGCAAGAGACATCGATCTCTTCAGGCATCTCCTGCAGGAGGGGATCGACCGCAAGGCGTTGAAGGACCTCCCCCTCGCCCTGCACTTCGCCCTGGCCTTCGGGCCCATTCTTTCCCTCCTGCGGGATCACATCCTGGGGTTCCTGGTGCTCGACGACGCGCTGATCCGGAAGGCCGTCGAGGCCTGCTGGGACGGGGTCAGGAGACAGGATGGGCCCGGGTGACGGGCGACGGTATCGACAGGGCGGGAAATCATCAGGGAAGAATGAAACCAGACAGCTTCCCTGCCGCCGGCATGGCGGCAGGGAAGCTCATTGACCGAATCGAAGAGGTGTTGCATGCAAGTCCGTCCGCACGTCACGATGATCCTTGCTGCCGCGGCCCTGTCTGCGGTCTGCATCCTGGCCGGCTGCCAGAATTCCGGGGCAAAAGCGCCGGGGCCGGCCGGGCCTCCGGAAGTGGCCGTGGTGGAAATGAAGCCCGAGCGCGTCGCGATCACCACGGAGCTGCCGGGCAGGACGTCGGCCTACCTGATCGCCGAGGTGCGCCCCCAGGTGAGCGGCATCATCCAGCAACGGTTCTTCAAGGAGGGCTCCGACGTGAAGGCGGGCGAGGTGCTCTACCAGATCGACCCCGCGACGTACCAGGCCGCCTATGACAGCGCCAGGGCGGCGCTCGCCCGGGCGGAGGCCAACGTGACCTCCATCCGGTTCCGGGCGGAACGTTACCGGGAGCTGGTGGAGATCAGGGCGGTGAGCCGCCAGGAATACGACGACGCGACGGCGGCCCTCAAGCAGGCCGAGGCGGAGATCGCCGCGGGCAAGGCGGCCGTGGAGACCGCGCGGATCAACCTGGGGTACACCCGGGTGACGGCGCCGATTGCCGGTCGCATCGGCAAGTCGTTGGTCACCGTGGGTGCGCTGGTCACGGCAGGCCAGGGGATGCCGCTGGCCACCGTCCAGCAGATCGACCCGGTCTACGTGGACGTGACCCAGTCGAGCGCCGTGCTCCTGCAGCTGCAGAAGGCCATGGCGAGCGGCGCGCTCAAGCGCGACAGCGCCAACCGGGCCCGGGTCAAACTGATCCTGGAAGACGGCACGCCCTATCCCCTGGAAGGGACCCTTCAGTTCCAGGACGTCACGGTGGACCAGACAACGGGCTCCTACATCCTGCGCATCGTGTTCCCCAACCCGAAGCGCGTGCTGCTGCCCGGCATGTTCGCCCGCGCCGTCCTGGAAGAGGGGGTCAGCGAGAAGGCGCTCCTCGTCCCGCAGCAGGGCGTCTCCCGGGACCCGAAAGGCAATCCCCTGGCCCTGATCGTGGATGCTGAAAACAAGGTCCAGCAGCGGGTGCTCACGCTCGTTCGCACGATCGGCGACAGGTGGCTCGTCTCGGACGGCCTCGCGCCCGGCGACCGGGTCATCGTCGAGGGCATGCAGAGGGTCAGGCCCGGCGCTTCCGTGAAGGCGGTTCCCTTCGCCGAGGCCGCGGGCGGCCCGGGCAAGACGGCCGCCCCCGCGGCCGCGAAGTCCAACTGACGGAGGCGCGCGATGCTCTCGAGATTCTTCCTGGATCGTCCGGTCTTCGCATGGGTCATCGCCATCATCATGATGGCGGGGGGCGGCCTCGCGATCTACAACCTGCCCGTTGCGCAGTACCCCCCCATCGCGCCGCCGTCGATTGCCATCACCGCCTTCTACCCGGGCGCCTCGGCGGAGACCGTCGAGAACAGCGTCACGCAGATCATCGAGCAGAAGATGACCGGCTTCGACCGGATGTTGTACCTCACCGCGACGAGCGACTCGTCCGGCTCGTGCCGCATCGAGCTTGTCTTCGCCCCGGGCACGGACCCGGATCTGGCCTGGGCGCAGGTGCAGAACAAGCTCCAGCTCGCCATGGCGAACCTGCCGGAGGTCGTCGGCAACCAGGGCGTCAAGGTCAGCAAATCCACCCGCAACTGGCTGATGTTCGTGGGCCTGATCTCGGAAGACGGCAGCATGGACGGAAACGACCTGCGCGACTACGCCCAGTCCAACCTGGAAAAGGTGCTCTCCAGGGTTCCCGGCGTCGGCGAGGTGGAGATCTTCGGCAGCCAGTACGCCATGCGCGTGTGGCTCGACCCCGACAAGCTGACCAACTACGGGTTGACGATCCAGGACGTGATCGCATCGCTGAGGGCCTACAACGTGGAGGTCTCGGCGGGGCAGTTCGGCGGCGCGCCCGCTGTGAAGGGGCAGCGCCTGAACGCGAGCATCGTCGTCCAGAGTCTTCTGCGGACACCCGAGGAGTTTGCCGCCATACCCCTGCGCACCAACCCCGACGGCTCCGTCGTTCGCGTCCGGAACGTGGGTCGCACCGAACTGGGCACCGAGACCTACGACGTCCAGGCCTTCTACAACGGCAAGCCTTCCGCCGGGATGGCCATCCGCCAGGCCGCCGGGGCCAACGCCCTGCAGACGGCCGACAACGTGAAGGCAAAGATGGCGGAGCTGAGCCATTTCTTCCCCCCCGGCATGAAGGTCATCTTCCCCTACGACACGACGCCCTTTGTCCGGGTGGCCATCAACGAGGTGTTCAAGACGCTCTTCGAGGCCATCGTGCTCGTGTTCCTGGTCATGTACCTGTTCATGGGCAACATGCGCGCCACCCTTATCCCGACCATCGCCGTCCCTGTCGTGATCCTGGGGACCTTTGCGGTCCTGGGCTTCTTCGGCTTCTCCATCAACATGCTGACCATGTTCGCCATGGTGCTGGCCATCGGCCTGCTCGTCGACGACGCCATCGTCGTCGTGGAGAACGTGGAGCGGATCATGAGCGAGGAGGGCCTCTCGCCCCGGGAGGCCACGGCGAAGTCCATGGACCAGATCACGAGCGCCCTGATCGGCATCGGGCTCGTGCTCTCGGCGGTCTTCGGCCCCATGGCCTTCTTCCCCGGCTCGACGGGCGTCATCTACCGCCAGTTCTCGGTCACGGTCATCTCCTCCATGCTCCTCTCGGTGCTGGTGGCCCTGATCCTGACGCCGGTGCTCTGCGCCACGCTTCTGAAGCCGGTGCCCAGGGGGCACGAGCCGGCGGAAAACGCCGTCTGGTTCCTGCGCCCCTTTTTCCGCTGGTTCGACAGCCGGTTCTTCCGCCTCCGCGATCTGTACATGCGCCTGGTCCGCCGTTCCATCACGAACAAGCTGCGGTACCTGGCCGTCTTCGTCCTCATCGTGGCGGCCATGGCGGTCCTGTTCCTCCGCATGCCCACGGCCTATCTCCCCGACGAGGACCAGGGGATCCTGCTGGTGCAGGCCATGCTTCCTGCCAACTCGACCCTGGAGCAGACCGAAGAGGTGATGAAACGGGTCCGGACCTATTTCTTCGAGAACGAGAATGACGCGGTGGAAGCCGTGTTCACCATTTCCGGCATCAGTTTTTCGGGTCGGGGGCAGAACGCGGGGTTTTCCTTCATCAAGCTCAAGGACTGGGACCTTCGCGATCGGGCGGATCTTCGGGTCACGGCCCTGGCCGGAAGAGCCATGGGGGAGTTCTCGAGGATCCGCAACGCCATGGTGTTCGCCTTCGCACCTCCGGCCGTGGTGGAGCTGGGGCAGGCCAAGGGGTTCGACTTCCAGCTGCTGGACCGCGGAGGCCTGGGCCACGCCAGGCTGATGGAAGCCCGCAACCAGATCCTCGGCATGGCGGCCGGGGACCCGGCCATGACGAAGGTCCGCCCCAACGGCCTGGAGGACGTGCCCGAGTACCGCGTCGACGTGGACTGGGAGAAGGCCGGCGCCCTGGGCGTGCCGATCGCCTCGATCCACCACACGATCGCGGCGGCCTTTGGGAGCGCCTACGTCAACGACTTCATCCAGGCAGGCCGCGTCAAGCGCGTCTACGTCCAGGCCGACGCCCCGTACCGCATGCTGCCCACCGACCTGGAGAGGCTCCACGTGCGCAACACCGCGGGCCGCATGGTGCCCTTCTCCTCCTTTGCCACGGGCCACTGGACGTCGGGCTCCCCGAAGCTGGAGCGGTTCAACGGCTTCCCGTCCATCAACATCCTGGGCGAGGCGGCGCCGGGCCGGAGCTCCGGCGAGGCCATGCAGGCCATGGAGGGCTTCGTCCGGGAACTGCCCCAGGGCGTCGGCTACGACTGGCAGGGGCTGTCCTACCAGGAACGGATGTCCAGCTCCCAGGCCCCCCTGCTGTACGCCTTTTCCATCTTCGTGATCTTTTTGTGCCTGGCGGCGCTCTACGAGAGCTGGCCCATCCCCATCTCGGTCCTGCTGGTATTGCCCCTGGGGGTCATCGGCGGCGTCATAGCCTCCAGCGCGCGGGGACTGCCCAACGACGTCTACTTCCAGATCGGCCTGCTGTCCACGCTGGGGCTGACGACGAAGAATGCCATCCTGATCGTCCAGTTCGCCA
>DIFQ01000133.1:5311-6124 GCA_002419215.1 Syntrophaceae bacterium UBA5744 | reverse complement strand
TGTCCGGGTCCTCGACGAGGCGAAACTTCGCGGATCGCTCATCGACCACCTCGTCTACTCGGCCGTGCTGTCGGACGATGAGGGGGTCAAGCAGGCCGCCCGCTGGCTCATCCGCAGGGCGGGCGTCAAGCTCGGCGTGCTGCCCTCCTCCATCCAGCCGCTCTACGAGGCCATGGGCCGGAGTGAGGTAAAGGGTTTCACCGTGCCCGCGATCAACATCCGCGGCCTCACCTATGAGACGGCCCAGGCCATCTTCCGTGCGGGCCTCAAGGGCAGCGTCGGGCCCATCATCTTCGAGATCGCCCGCTCCGAGATCGGCTACACGGAGCAGCGCCCCTCCGAATACGCCTGCGCCATCACGGCCGCAGCCATCAAGACGGGCTGGCGGGGGCCCCTTTTCCTGCAGGGCGATCACTTCCAGATCGGCGTGAAAAAATTCGCCGTGGAGCCGCAGAAGGAAGTGGACTCCGTGAAAGAACTCATCCGCGAGGCCATCGAGGCCGGGTTCTACAACATCGACATCGACTCCTCCACCGTGGTGGACCTGAGCAAGCCCACCGAGGAAGAGCAGCAGCGAAACAACTTCACCATCGCCGCCGACATCACGGCCTTCATCCGCCAGATCCAGCCCAAGGGCGTCGAGGTCTCCGTGGGCGGCGAGATCGGCGAGGTGGGCAGCAAGAACAGCACCGTCGGGGAGCTCCGGGCCTTCATGGGCGGCTACCTGAAGGAGCTGGCAAAGCGCGGCAAAGGTCTCAAGGGGATCAGCAAGATCAGTGTACAGACGGGCACCTCCCACGGCGGCGTGGTCCT
>DIFQ01000133.1:5000-5205 GCA_002419215.1 Syntrophaceae bacterium UBA5744 | reverse complement strand
AGGCCTTCGACAACTTCCCGAAGCGGGGCACCGCCGAAGTGCACCTGGCCACGGCCTTCCAGAACATGATTTACGACAGCGCCTTCTTCCCGGCGCCGCTCCGCAAGGAGATCTACGACTACATCCGCAGGGACCTCGCAGGCGAGAAAGGCGCGAAGGACACCGACGAGCAGTTCGTCTACAAGACCCGCAAGAAGGGCTTCGG
>DIFQ01000133.1:0-4948 GCA_002419215.1 Syntrophaceae bacterium UBA5744 | reverse complement strand
TCGACAAGCTTTCCGTCTTCAAGACCAAGAGCGTGACGGCAAAGTTCGTCAAGCCCGTCGATGTTCCCGTTCCGGCCCCGGCCAGCCTCACGGGCAAGGGCCCGGTGAAGGGTGAAAAGAAGGCCGAGGCGTTTGACGAGGGGGAGTAAAAAGCAGTGGCCAGTGTTTAGTGACCAGTGGCTAGTGAAATAACAAGAAAGAGGTCCGGGGCGATGGCTCCGGGCCTCTTTGTTTTAATACCCATGCTGTTATCGGGGCAGAAGAAGCAGAAGCAGGCTCACCAGCAGGCAAAGAAGGAGGCTGCCGGTCATGACCCAGCGCCCGGACAGCGAGAAGGGGCCTTGAGGGGTGATCGGTTTCGGGGAGCTTGCGGATCTGCCGTCCCGGGAGCCCGGGCCGGAACCGATGCATTGCATCGCGACCGCATAGATCTCGCGGACGCCGCCCGGCATGGCATCGACGCCGCCGCAGGGCCGGCCGTTCACAATGATCTTTGCCTGATTCCCGGCGGTGCTCGGCGACCCGAGCGTATCCTCGACGGCCCGACGGACATCGGGGGGAACTTCCTCCAGGGAATGGTACTGTTTTCCGTTGATGACGAATTCGCGGGTCACATTGACTTCGATCCCCATGGCCTGCTCCTGACGCGCAAAAATGCCCTGACGGCTCTTCCGGCAGGACGGACATGACATGTATCGGCACTTTTCAGGGAATACTGAAGAAGGTGCGGGTGCTTCGGGTCTGTTCAACTTGCCATGGGGAACTGCCGCCCCGGTGAGCACAGTCGCTTGATCTATTTCGATGAAGCGCTGCCGGCGCCATTTTCGATCTCCCTGTTGCGCTCGTCGTTGCGGTCGAGAGTCTTGTCGATTTTCTTGCGCATCATGCTGCCGTTGTAGCCGGCGGCCGAAGCGCCTTCGACGACCCGGGTCTCGGGGCGGGCCTGTGACACGTCCCTGGCTTTGGGAGCGGGGCTGCCGGAGCCGCAGCTGAGGACAAAAAGCATTGCGAAAAAGAGGCAGGACAGGCGGCAAACGTGTTTCATCGCAAATTCCCTCTGTACGGTAATAAACAGGGGATTTGCAACTTTCGGGCCGGATCGGTGACGGAGGACGAAGGGAGATGAACGAAGCGTCATCCGGCCTGTCATCGGGATCATAAAAAAAGGGCAAGGCCGATTCACGGCCCTGCCCTTCAATCCAGTCATCCCGATGAATACTTACGCGCTGATCTTCCTCCTCAGACCGAAAAGTCCGATCAGTGCGCCCCCCAGCAGGAGGAGCGTCCCCGGCTCGGGAACGGAAACGGATTCGTACACGGCATAGAGTCCGTGGCCGTTTAACGTCACAAGCACCTGCGCGCGGGGATCGGAGGCGCTGATGTCCAGCGCGTCGTTGCCGTTGTTTTGGTAGAGATGATCGACCCCTGCAAAAATCGGATGGGAATTGCTAATAAAAATATCCCCTTGGACGCCATTGTAAGAGTTTCCGTACTCCAGCCCGAAGGCATTAAGGAAAGCTTTCCATTGTGCCGCCTCAGCAGCTGCACCCCCAATACCTGTGCCGCCTTCCAAGAAGACGTTTCCTCCGCCGTTGACGTAATCGATCAACACGCTGTTGTCGAATGCATTCCCGGCCAGGAAGACTGCGTCGTAACCCTGGAGAGTCGCGAGGCTTTGGGAATAACCTGTACTCACAGTCCATGTGTGGCCCGCGCCGGTCATTGCAGCCGCGAGAGAGGATCCCGTGAGTCCGAAATTGGTTGAATAGGCCAAAAAATTGCCTGTACCGCCACCCGTGAACCAATCGGCTACGTTCTGCGCAAACAGGCCTGGGTCATTTGGAGCAAAGAACCCGCTATTGGACAGCGTCCACTCATCATTCGTCACCACGATCTTTCCCGCCTGGGCAGGGAAAGCCGAGCTAAGAGCAAAGATGAAAGCCAATGCCGCGACTGCCAGTATTTTTTTCATATCCGACCTCTCTTGTCTCTCGAATCGATTATTCTGCGGCCAAGTCACAGGAAACAAATCCATTTTAACCACAGCAAGACAAGTGCCATTACTGTAACCTTTATTGCAACCTGTTGATTAGTTTTGGCTTTTCAAAAAACAGCGGCAAACGCACACGGTTCGCCTTGTAAAGATATCCGACATTTCTTTGCAGCCCCGGCGGAGATGATACTCAGAAAATCAATATAACCGGTAAGATAGCCCATTATTTCATAAACGTAAGAAATATCGACTATTTGCCGGATTCAATCCCGGTCTTGGAAAAATCGAGCCCAGCATAATCTTCTCGGTAATGATTTTTTCAGAAAAGACCTATGGATCGGATAGCATGCTCTCTATGCAGGAACGGACGTATCCTCTACTTCGCCTTGCGGACGCTGGAGTCCAGGGCCTGGAAATCGTCGCTTTTCACCAGCGCATGGAGGACTTGGGCCAATTGATCCGGGGGTGTCGTCAGCTTCCGGACGGCAAGGTCCATCCACCCGCCCATGCTGGTGACGCGGGCGGCGCACTTGCCCTGCCTTAGCAACAAAGTATGGACGGACAGGGGATTCTCCACCATAATCATAAGAAATACGACGAGGGGATCATCATGAAGAACTCTCAGGCGGATTTTCAGAGGTACCTGGATGTCATTGCGGGGATCCTCATTCGATGCTTTTTCGGGGGGATGGTTCTGCTGATCATCTGGTTTGCGGGGTATGCCGCAGCCGGAGACTGGATCTACCAGGTTCACTCGCGATGGTTCCACATCCCGAGGCAGACGTTCGATGCGATCCACTACGCCGGCATGGCGGTTACCAAGATCTCGATCATCGTCCTTTTTCTGCTTCCCTGGATTTCCATCAAGCTCATATCGGGAAAAAAGAAAGAATAAAAAAAGAAGAGGTCGAAGGCAAATCACCTTGGACCTCTTCTTCCGTGGTCTTTCACAGATCACTGGCCACAGAGCACGATCTCACCCTTCCCCCTTCTCGGGCTCCTTGTCGAACCCCTCAAGGGCAAGACCGTCCTTCTCGGCGTCGGTGGCCAGCTGCCTTCCGCGGTCGAGCCTTGACGCAATCCACCCTATCGGCATGGCTCTCACCGGGGTCGCGCTCCTCCGCCGGCCATGCCTACTGCTGGGTCACGCCGCGCTTGAGCACGCCGGCGGCCACGAGGGGCAGCACCTTGTCCACCTTGAAGAAGACGGCGTACTTGGATTCCTGGCTGTACTTGATGCTGAAGATGGGGTAGCGCTTCTTGCGGATCTCCTCGATCACGGCCATGTCCCGGGACTCCCTGATTTTCGTGAGGTGGAGCCGGACGCCGTCGTATTTCTCGCTCTTCTCGAGGAAGAAATACGCCGCGTTGGGATTGGACTGCAGGTTCTTGTGGGTCAGGTTGCCCGTCATGACGAAGGCCACCGTGTCCTCATCGACCACGAACGGCTTCGAGATCGCCGATGCATTGACGTTCCCCTTTGAATCGGCCGTGGACAATGTGCCGAATCCTTTCACCTTGTCAAAGTAGTTCGATAGCTTCATTCGCAATTCCTCCCTCCATCAGTTATGCAATGGGCGCGTGCGCCCTTGGTTCGTCCCTCGTTCACCCAACGGCTTGCGGCTGCGCGTTGAGGTCTGATCGAGCGGTCCGGATCAAGCCAAGTCTCGCAGAATAGTAGGCAAGTTAGGGTGAGGTGTCAACCCGTTTTTCCTCACCCCGGGGCCGGCATCGAGCGACCGTCAAAGCGGCCACACGATCAGCAGCATGGGGATCGCCACGGCGATGACCAGAATCTCCAGCGGCAGGCCCAGCTTCCAGTAGTCTCCAAAGCGGAGCCCGCCTGGCCCCAGGATCAGGGTGTTGTTCTGGTGGCNNTGGCCGATGGGGGTCAGGAAGGCGCAGGAGGCTCCCACCGCGACGGCCATCAGGAAGGGATCGACGCTCGCCCCCAATTGACTCGCCGTGCTGATCGCGATGGGGCACATGACCGCAGCGGTGGCGGCGTTGTTCATCAGATCCGACAGGGTCATGGTGACGATCAGGATCACCGCAAGGCCGACGATCGCGTGTCCCCGGGCAAAGGACCCGAGCATGACGCGCGCGATCAGGTCGGCCGCACCGCAGCTCTCCAGCGCCCCGGCCACCGGGATCAGCGCCCCGAGAAGCACGACGACCGGCCAGTCGATCGCCTCGTACACCGCCCGCAGCGACACGGTGCGCAGCGCCATCGATGCCAGCACGCCGCCGGCGAAAGAAACGGAGGCAGGCACCAGGCCAAAGGCCGCGCCTCCGATCGCCAATGCCATGACCGTAATCGATAGGACCGCCTTGCGCTTGCTCGGGATGCGCAGGCTGCGCTCCGCCAGCGGCACGCACCCGAAGTTGCCCGCAAACTCGGCGAGAGCATCGGGCGGGCCCTGCATCAGCAGCACGTCGCCCTCCCGAAAGACGACCGTCCGCAGGCGCGACACCGATCGCCGCCCTTGTCGTGACAGGGCGAGCAGGTTGATGCCGTAGCGGGTGCGCAACATGATGCCGCTGGCGGAGTGCCCCGAGAGGCTGGAGCCGGGCAGCACCGCGAACTCTCTCAGCACGATCTCCTGCGGCGGGGGTTTCTTTTCCTGCGGTTCACATTCCTCGTCCTCGGCCCCGCCCTGCCCTTTCTGCGCACATTCGCCGTCTTCTTCCCTCGGCTCGGGACGCTTCGATTCCTCGAGTTTCAGGCCGAGGCTCGAAAGCGCCTCGGCAAGCGCGTCCGCCTCGGCCTCGATGACCAGGATGTCCCCGGTGCGAACCATCTGGCCCTGGCCGGGCGCGGTGAGGCGCACGTCGTTGCGCACCATCCCGACGACCTGGGCGCCCGCCTTGTCCAGCACCGCCTCGACCTCCCGCAGCGACAGGCCCACCGCCTTGGTGCCCTCCTGCACGCGGGCTTCGGTGATGTAGGCCTCC